>CAYWHG010000049.1:4073-28621 GCA_964457865.1 uncultured Steroidobacter sp. | reverse complement strand
CTGCCGTTCACGCTGCTCCTGCCGCACGTGAACCTGTTCTGGACCGGCGTGCTGTGCGTGCCGATCGGCCTGATCCTGGCCTCGGCATTCTCGGCAATCATCGTCTATGCCCAGGACCTGGTGCCCGGCAAGGTCGGCATGATCTCCGGTCTGTTCTTCGGCATCGCCTTCGGCATGGGCGGCCTCGGCGCCGCCGTGCTCGGCCATCTCGCCGACGTCACCAGCATCGAATACGTCTATGGCTTGTGCGCGTACCTGCCGCTGATCGGCGTACTGGCGGCTTTCCTGCCTTCGATGGGGAAGAGATAGATCGGAGACAAGAACCGGAGATTCTCCACGGAGGACACGGAGAACACGGGGCTCGGAAAGAACAATCTTGCTCTTGTCCCCGTGCTCCCCGTGTCCCCCGTGGAGATCTTCTTCTCCTATCCTTCCGAGCCGGTTCTTGAGCCGAGCGCCGCGAGCATCCGTCTCAACGCGAAGTGCCGGTAACTGTGCAGCGCGAGCTGCTCGATTTCCTTCCAGTCGACACTCTTCGTCACATCGATCGCGATCCAGCCGTTGTGTCCCATGTAGGCGGGAATGGTGTAGCGCGGATCTGATGTCAGCAGCGCCTGCTGCTCGACGCCCACCCAGAACAGCAGTGTTACCTGGTCGCGGCCGTGACCGGCACAGGCAAAGGTTTTCTTGCCTGCTTTCCACACCGGGACGCCGAAGGACTTGTCTTCCAGCGCTTCCGGCAGCGCGAGGCAGAGGGTGCGCAGTTTCTTCAATACCTGCTGTGCGCGCTTGCCCTGCAGCGGATCGATCTGCTCCGGCTTGAGCTTCGTCGTCGGCGGTTTGATCTCGATGGTTTTGCCGAGCGATGCACTCAGCGCACGCGGTGCGACTTTTTCATACGCCTCGCGCACCAGCTTCGCGACGAGCTTCCAGGAGATGCCCTTGTCGAGGTGCACACCGAGCCAGCCGCGCGGCCCGACATAGGGCGGTATGAAGAAGTGCTTCGGTTCTTCCCTGGTGTAGAGCGCCTGCGCGCCCTCGGGTGCATTCAGCCACAGCGCAATACGGCCATCGCCATGATGATTGAGGGAGTACGTGGCGAAGGTCTTGCCGCGCACGCGAAAGTTAGGCGAGCCATGCGAAAGGAATTCTTCGGCCTCCGGCAACCAGAGGCAGACTTCACGAACCGCCGCGTCGATGTCCTTGGCCATGCGGCGAGGCTAGCGGGCGGGGGTGGGGGCGGCAAGCGGCGGATTGGAAGAGGAGTAACCGCAAAGAACGCATAGAACGCAAATCGGAAGAAGATGAATAGCCGCAAAAAGCGCAAAGGGCGCAAAAAAAGATGAAATCCAAGCTGGGCTTTCTTCTTTGCGCTTTTTGCGCCTCTTGCGGCTATTTCTTTCTTTATCCGTTTTTTGCGTTCTATGCGTTCTTTGCGGTTACTCCGGTTCTTCTACTTCGGCGCCTGCTGCGCCGGTGCTGCCGGGGCAGCGGCGTCGCGGTTGACGACGCGCTTGGTGAAGCGCCAGCCTTGCGGGGTCTTCACGAGCGAATCCTGGTAGGTGCCGGTGCCGGAGATCGACTTGGTCGCGACGTCGACCAGCATCAGGTACACCGTGCCTTCGGCTTTGGTGCTGTCGCCGGTGATGCGCAGGTTGGAGTTCCAGTGGCGGCGCGTGGTGCCGCCCATGCGTTCGTGCCAGGCCTTGACGAAGCCGACCAGGCCGTCGTGGCCGGTGTAGTTCATGAACGAGCCGTCGGGTGTGAACGTCGCGGCCCAGCCTTCGGCATCGTTGCCGTCGAGCGTCAGGTTGTACTGGGCGTACAGCTGTTCGATGTCGGCGTAGTCCTGGGCCGTCAGTGCATCGGCGCGGGAGGCGTGCGGTACGAAGGCCGTGGCCAGCAGGGCGATGGCGGTGAGCATTGCGGATTTCATGGTGTCCCCCGATGGATGGTTTTGATGATTCGACTCAGCCGTACGCCATCTTGAGCATTTCCATCACGCCGCGTATCTGGACGATCCAGTAAACGGCGGCCGTGAGGATGATGGCGAGCGAAACGACAGCGGCAATTTTTTCGCGAAGTTGCATGCGACGTCCTCGCATCATGAGAAGCCGATCCACCGGCCGCAGGCGGCGACGGTGAACCAGACGGTGATCGAGGCGATGGCCACGAGCTTGAGCAGCCAGCCAGGGATCTGCGAGTGATCCTTCTTCAGCAGCGGCCGCTTCACGGCGAATACGAAGGCGATGCCGGTGGCGAGCGCAGCCATCTTCGCCCAGTAGAAGTCGTTGTAGTACGCCTTCATCGCGACGCCAGCCACCATGAAGATGCCGGAGACCAGAATGATGGCGAGCGCGACCTTGAACCACTTGTGCGCGCCGTCGGCAACCACATTGGAGGGCACATCGCGCAGTGCGACATTGAGCAGTCGCAGGTCCGTGACGAGCACGGTGCCGCCGAGCAGCGCCATCGATGCCAGGTGCACGGTCTGCGCCGCGGCGTAGACACCGCCGTAGGACTTGGCGATGTGACCGAGGGTCGAGCCTTCGAGCCAGGTGAAGAACGACATCACGTCCATGGTTACTCCTTCACTCGGCCGCAGCGGCGACGCAGCCGGCTGCCCAGTTCATGAAGGCCGACTGATCCTTGCCGCAGTCGAACCAGTCGTACGCGATCGCGCGGCCGGCAAAGATGATCGCGATCCACAGCGTCAGCGACAGGCCGGCGCCGATGCGCACGTTCTTCGGCGGCACCGGATCGGTGTCCCAGGTCGGCTTCGCGGCCTTCATGCGATTGCGGAAGATCCACGCATTGACGCCGGCGACGATGAGCAGGATCACCTTGAGACGGAACCACACGCTCTGGGTCGTACGCACGGGAATTGCGTAGAACAACAGGACGCCCGTGAGGATCATCACCGCGAAGCCGATCATCATCGGCCGGTCGAGCCGCTCGGCGATCTTCGAGGCCGGCACGTTGGTCAGCGCGAGACCGAGCATGCGCAGATCGATCACGAACAGCATGCCGAGAAAGACGGTGAGGGTCAGGACGTGCGCCGTCTCGATCCAGTTGTACATGTAGAACGATTCGTGCAGGCCGACGCTCCATTGCTGGGCGCCGAGCCATTGCGCGAAGGTCAGCAGCACTTCATTCAGCACGCGCGAGAAACCCCTCTGCGAATTCGTCGGCGCTGTAGTCGTTCAAGTTCGCGCCGGGAT
Organism: uncultured Steroidobacter sp.; assembly: GCA_964457865.1. GTDB lineage: Bacteria > Pseudomonadota > Gammaproteobacteria > Steroidobacterales > Steroidobacteraceae > Steroidobacter. The sequence continues at coordinate 25,400 of CAYWHG010000049.1, read as the reverse complement.
ATTTGATTGGTCGCAGTATACGGACTGGTCTGCGCCGTCCCCATCGGACCAGCGTGAAGAATTATTCGGGCGGACTTGCGGCTGTCTTCCTGTGGGTCAGGCTTTAGCCTGACATTCCTGGGCGGGCTGAAGCCGGCCCCACAAGAAGTAAGGAGGAAAGAAGGCCGGCGAAACCGTCCCTGGTTTCGCCAACGGACCGGAAAGGGGACCGGTCCGCCTGCCGTGCGGGGTTACTTCTTGTCTTCCGGATCGCTGCCGTCCTGCGGCGCGCCGGTGCCGGAGGAACCCATGAACAGTTTGCGGCCGTCGGGGAAGGTCACGTCGCGGCCGTTGGCGCGGCACTTCGGTTTGCACAGGCCGTCCTTCGACTGATAGCCGCGGACGACGATCACGGTGCCGATCTGCAGCGAGTCCTTGGTGATGCCACGACGCAGCAGCGTGTTGGGCGTGCCGCCTTCCACCATCCAGCCGGTGGTCGTGCCATCGTCATTCTTCACGTCGATGTGAATCCAGGCGTGCGGGTTGATCCATTCGACCTTGGTGACCGGGCCGCTCAGGTTCACCGGGCGATTGCCGTCGAATTCCGCCGCGAACGCGTGATGCGCCAGCGAGGGCGCAGCACCGATCAGCAGTCCGCCGAGTCCGGCCGCGACCGCAGCGGCGATGAGAAACTTCTTGTACATTGCATTCACCCTCTTAGTTCGAATCGTCTTGCGCGGCCGTTGCCGCCAGTTTTTCCTGTTCGCGGGCGCCGGCGAGAATGCCCGGCAGCGCATAGTTGCCTTCGTGGCACGCGTACTCGTACATCATCTCGTCGGTACGGTGCATGGCGATCTCGCCGCTCCACGCCTGCGTGAAAGCATTCGGATCGTCGATGGTGAACCGGTATTCGATGGTGTCGGGGCCGACCCGAGTGAAGCGCTCGGTGACTTTCACGTCCGGCGTCGCGCCGCGGAATGCTTCCTTGTCCGTGAAGTTGGTGGTCTCCACCACCAGCGTGTCGCCGTCCCAGTGACCGATGGAATCGCCCATCAGCTTGCGGATGTTGTCGGGCGCGTGCTTGCCGCTGATCCTGACGATGCGCGCGTCGTGCACCATTTCCACCAGGATCACCACCGTGTCGCGGTTCTGCACGATCTGGTAGTGATTGTTGTAGAGCACCGGCAGCATCGGCGGGCCGGAGCTGGAGCCGAAGGCCAGCAGGCAGCGTTCGCCCAGCGGCCGCGCCTCGGGGCCGTCGTAGTTGCCGCGCATCGTCTGCATGCGGGCGGCGAATGCTTTCTGGCGCGCCGGCGTGAGCGGCGGCACCTTGCCGTTCGGCGGGTCGACGACCAGCGAGGAGCGTTTCTCGCCGCCGATCGTCGTCACCTGCTGGCCGCGGTCCAGCCAGAAATTGTTGTAGCCGCAGGTCGCGCCCGTGCCGCTGCGGCAGGTGGCGAATTCGTCGGGCCTGGTCAGATCCGTCGGCCTGGCGCGTTCTTCGTTGTAGGCGACTTCGGAGTGTTCGAGCTTCGCGGCCTGCTCGGGCGTGAGCGCCCGGTTGTTGCCGTACTCGGCCGGGCGTTCAAAGGGCGTGATGGTCGCGTTGGTCCACATGCCCTGCAGGTCCGGATGACCGTCGGCCGTGCGCGGCAGTTTCCAGTCGGCGGCCGAGGCGGCGCCCGTCATGCCGAGCAGCGCGACGGCGCTCGCAATGCGAGCGCCACGCAGGTCAGTGATGCGCACGTTCATGGGGCGCCTGTCGACGTCATTCCGCCTTGGGCTTGTCGGCCGCTGGCGTGGGCTGCTTGCGATATTCGCCGTACATCAGTTCTTCGACGAACTCGACGCACTTGAACTGGCCGAGCTGCGCATCCGGTTCGACGCGGCGATACAGCGGCATACTGATCTTCCACGGGCGCGTGTACAGGTCGGGATTCTCGATGGTCGCCTCGTACCAGATGTGATCGGGCCCGCGCAGCGTGTAGCGCTCCGTCACCTTGTGCTTGTCGGTGGTGTAGTTGCCGGCGCGATCGAGCCACGGCGAGCCGTTGAAGCCGGTGGCCTCGACGACGAACGTGTCGCCCTGCCACTTGCCGGAGGACTGACCCATCCACGAATCCGCCGGTGCCGGACCCGGATCCTTCATGTAGATGTTGCGCACGGCGCCGGCATATTCGTACGCGAAGAACATGTAGTCCTTGCTCTGCACGATCTGGAACGGATACGGCATGTAGGTGGCGCGCGGCACGCCGGGCAGGTAGCACTTGATCTCGGGGTCGGAGGTCAGCCAGTTCTGCTGGTTTTCCTTCTTCTGTGCCAGCGCTTCGGGCTTGTAAGGAATGGAGCCGCCTTCGACGACGCCCAGGCCAGCCGGTACCGAACCGACGGCGCCGAGTGCCACGACCTGCGGCGCCGGCACGGGAACGAACTGACCGGGTACCATCGCCATGGCGGCCCGGGCCGCATGCGGTTCGAGGTCGTAATTCGCGGTGTTGAGGGCCTGCCAGATACCGTTCAGGTCCGGCTTGCCGTCGGGGAGTCGCGGCACCTTGGTGGCGGGTGCGGCACCGAAGGCGAGAGATTGGACGCCCACGGCTACAACCGTCGCCATCAGGACGCGTGAGAAGACGCTGCGCATCGAGGTTCCCCCGGAGAGACTTATTGAGTTCGGGCCGTCGTCGGCCTTGCGTTAGCGCACTGCCCAAGGCGTACCGGCGCTTCCAACGACGTGCGTAACTTGCTTGAACTGGCCGAAACAGGCGAGTTCATTTCTGTAAAGAATGGTCAGGCTATTAGCCGCGTTTTATAACGTTTAACAACGTGTGTAACGCCTGTTGAGCGCGCGGCGCCGGCCCGCAAACGCATTCGAAACCGGCCGGTGCGTGGTCACGGATGCGCCACCGGTTTTACGTGGCGGGACGGGTTAACGGGATGGTGTTTGCGTCGCAGCACGATTGAGGATTCGACATGACAGACGACACAGTGGAACGCCTGGAGCTGAAGCTCGCCTTCCTGGAGCGGGCCAGTCAGGAATTGAGCGACGCGGTTTTCCGACAGCAGCAGGACATCGATGTCCTCAAACTGCAGGTCCGGGCACTGACGGGGCGCATCGAAGAAATGCGCGAGGAGCCGACGCGGTATACGGCGGAGCAGGAGAAGCCGCCGCATTACTGAGGACGTGACGAGGGTCACGCAAGTCACGAAAGTGACGAAGATCAGAGGCATTTCGAGCCCTCGTGACTCTCGTCACTTGGGATTACCTATCCCTTCCTGCGCTTCTCGACCTTCTCCACGACCTTGGAGCGCAGCGCCAGATCGGTGGTCAGCAGATCGGCGATCCGGTTGAACTCCTCGACCTGCAGACCTTCGCGCTCGACCGCGGCGATCATCTGCTTCTCGGCGTTGGCCTTCACCTGCGTTGCCTGCTGTTCGTCGGTCGCGCTGCTCAGTTGCTGCGCCGCATCGGCCTGGATGTCCTGAACGGCGACGAAGGCCGCGGCGAACTGATCGACCTTCTTCTCTTCGATCTGCGTGGGAGCGGCTTGCGGGGCTGCGGTCTCGGGCAGCGGCGCCTGTTCGGCGGCAGACTGCGCGAAGGCCGGAGCGGATGCGACCAGCATGCCCGAGGCAACGATCGCGGCGCGAGTACAGAGTCGGGCGCGAGTACAGAGTCGAACGTGATTCATGAGCGTCTCCCTTCATCAACGAAGAATGCGATGGATGTGTCGCGAGGACACACTTTCGCAATACGTGGGGAGAAGCAGGGTTCCGTGCATGCCAGAATTTGTCGACGCGCGTAGTCGATTGCGCCACGCGCGCCGCGAATTGCAAATATTCCCGTCGTCGGATCGCGACGCCCGTGTCAGTGCGGTCTGTCGATCGCAGCGAGCGTCGTGTCGTCGATCTGCAATGTCACGGTCGATGACAGCGGTGCAGCATCCAGGAATGTTGCCGCCTTGATCGTTGCCGGCGGCTTGATTTCCAGCACATCGCGATACACGGGCGAACGCGCCGTGGGTTCGGCGCCGTTGAGCGTGTAACGGATTTCGCCCGACGCTGCCTGCCGCGACAGCTCGATGGCGGGACGACTGCGATTGCCGCGCGGGATGATGACGACACGAAACAGCGCATCGCTGTACTGAATGCCGAGCCGGTCGTAGCGCCGCATCTGCGCAGTCAGGCGATCCACGAAGCCGGGCCAGCTCTGCCTGTTCGCCGGCGACCAGCCGATCTCGGCGACGGCCGCGGCACGCGGAAATGCGCTCACATCGGTGTCGAGTTCGGTACGCGCGAAATCCGTCCAGATGTTCGCCTGCACGCCGATGAGGCGCTGCAGATCTTCCGGCGGCAGTGCGCTGGGCGCGGGGTCGAACGCATACACGTCTTCGAGACGCACCAGCGACTCGATTCCCGGCGGTTCGTGGCCGTCGGAATTCTGGCGACGATTGAAGTCGAGGGTCGTGAAAGACGAGACGACGACGTCATGTCCTGCGGCAACCGCAGCCAGTGCGCCGTCGATGCCACGCGACGAGAGGATCGGCAGGCCGTCGTCGTTGAACTGATCCCAGCCGATGATGCGTCGTCCGCGTGCGGCGCCGAGCGCGGTCACGCGCTTCACGAAGTAGTCGTGCAACTGGCGTTCGCTGCCGTAGCCGAGTTCGTTCATGCGCGCCTGGACCCGCGGCGCGGCGCGCCAGCGGTCGAAGGGAAAATCGGCGCTGCCGAGATTGACGTAGTCGCCGGGAAAGAGTTGCGCGATTTCGGCGAGGACGTCGCCGATGAAGACGAATGTGCCGTCGTCGGCACTGAGCAGGTCGGGGCCGGCCGCGAGTTGCGGATAGGCCGCGACGATGGCGCCGGCATGCGAAGGCATGCCGAAGCTCGGCACGATGACGACGTGGCGCTGCGCCGCGTAGGCGACGATCTCGGCCACCTGGCGCTGCGTGTAGAACTTCGTACCGATGCCTTTCACCGCGGTGAGTTGCGGGAATCTGCGGATCTCCAGACGCCATGCCTGGTCGTCCGCGAGATGCCACTGCAGCACATTGAGTTTGTGCAGGGCCATCGTGTCGACGAATCGTTTGATGAATTCGACCGACTGGAACTGACGCGCCGAGTCGAGCGTCAGACCGCGCCAGCGCAGGCGCGGCCGATCGTCGATGCTGATGCCGGCGACGCGGATGCTCTGGGCCGCGGCGGTATCCGCGCTCAACAGTTGCCACAGTGTCACGGCGCCGTAGAACAACCCGGCACGATCGCTTGCCGAGAGCGTGATTCCCTGCGAGGTGACATCGAGTCGATAGCTTTCGGCGGGCGCGGGCGTTTCGTGAAGTGTGAACTGGATCGACTTTTTCGCCGTGCCGGCGTTTTCGAGCTGAACTACGGTGGGGCGCAAACCGCGCGTGCGAAATAACAGATCACCAAAGTAGTGCGCGACCTGCTGTGCGCCATCCTTGCCCGAAACCACCAGCGGCGTGTTCGTGTCCACAGTGAATGCGCCGCCGGTGGCGGACACGGTGGCCGGCAGGGGCAGCAGCGTCGTTTCGGGCGCCTTGTCGGACGCTGCCAGGGCGACACGCGCACTGCAAAGTAGCACCGCAAGCGCGCCGAGTGACTTGGCTCTCACAATCGACTCCTGAATTGCTCTGCGAAGATTCGCTGCGGAGACGCGCGGGGTTGGCGCGTGCGGCAGCGGCAAGGCAACTGCAGAAGTTGTGCCAGTCTTCGTTTCTTCCTGTGGGTCAGGCTTCAGCCTGACATTCCGAGGCCGGCTGAAGCCGGCCCCACAGGAAGAGCGATCGTCAGTGACTGCCGCAGGGGCTCATGCCACCCGCGGCCTCACCATTTTTTCCAGCAGGCTTTCCAGAGCGAGGTGCGGATCGGTGCTGCGGCCGAGGTGAACGGCGGAGGTCTGGATGATGGTGCTGCGCGGTGCGACCAGCCAGTGGAAGCGTTCGCGCTGCGAGAGCCGGCCGATCGGGCCGGCCGCGGCGCCGCCGCGACAGATGAGCGGAATGCTGGCGAGATTGGCGCGCACCGCGTCCAGATCGACGTCCGGTGCGAGCGCCAGCAGTCGCGATTCGTCGAGTTCGATGCGTGCTTCGAGGAAGTCCTCTTTCTGGCAGGACACGATCACGCCCGCGTTGATGAACTCCTGGCGTTCAACCCGCGGCACGACTCGCACGATGGCGTAGTCATAGAGGCACTGCACGGATCGCCTCCTCGAGAAACAGCTGCGGCGCCTGCAGGCGACGGTTCAGGTATTCGTTGTAGGCGGCGCGATAGGCTGCGGGATTCGCGAATTGCTCGTCGCCCGACAGCCAGACATCGGGAATCAGGTTCACGATGCGCTCAATGACTTCCGGTGTGAGCTTCGCGCTCATCTCCGGCCCAACCTCGCGCAGGTCCGTGGCGAACCGCAGCAGCACGTGATCCTTGATCATGGCGAAGCGGTCCTGGCTGCGCTCGCGCCAGCCGTCCCATGAATGATGGAAGTACAGCGCGGCGCCGTGATCGATCAGCCAGAGCTGGCGATGCCACATGAGCATGTTGGTGTTGCGTGCCGTGCGGTCCACATTGGTGATGAAGGCATCCAGCCACACGATCGACGAGGCGAGTCGCGCATCCGGCTGCCACACGATGGGATCGAACATCACCGAGGCGGGCAGGTAGTCGAGCGCGAGGTTGAGTCCGTGACTCGCGTGGATCAGCGACTGAATCTCGGGATCCGGTTCGGTGCGCGCGAGTTCGCCATCGAGTTCGACGAATACGATCTCCGGCACCGGCAGGCCCGCAGCGCGCGCCAGTTCACCGCCCACCAGCTCCGCGATCAACGCCTTCGGTCCCTGTCCGGCGCCGCGAAACTTCAACACATACATGCCGTCATCGTCAGCCTCGACGATCGCCGGCAACGACCCGCCCTCGCGCAGCGGCGTGACGTAACGAGTGGCGGAGACGGTTCGCATGGGGACGAAGTGTAGAGAGGCAGAAGGCAAAGAAGCGGAGAATTTCCACGGGGGACACGGGGGACACGGGGAACACGGGGACAAGAAATTTTCTGTTCCGAACCCCGTGTTTCCCCGTGCTCCCCGTGGAGATTCTTCATCTTCCTCTTCTTCCGTTTCTCACTCCGCGATCTTCGCCCCATCCACCCGGAAGCGCAGCGCCTGCTGTTGTTCCTGCGTCAGGCCGCTGAGGCCCGTCGCGGCGGTGGCCTGCTCGCCTGGTTTGACGATGGCGTCGATCACGACGCGATTGCCCTGTTGCAGGATGCGACCCGAACTGTCGACGAGCACCGGCGTGACCTGGATGGCGTTCAACGCCACGGGCGAACGGTTCTGCACCACTACGATCACGCGACCCTGTGCATCGAGCTGGCCGGTGGTGGCGACGTAGTTGCCCGGGTTCTGCGGCAGATCCGTCTTCATGTACTCGGCGGCCGCGGCCTTGCCGATGGCGCTGTCCGAGGTCGCGGCGGCCTTGTAGTACTGCTGCGCCTTGGCGGTGTCGCCGCTGTCGCGTGCGATGTTGCCGAGGTAGTAGGCGGCCGGTGCGGTCGGCAGCAATTGCGCGCTCTTTGTCAGCCATTCCTCGGCCTTCGCCTTGTTGCCGAGCTGCACCTGCGCGACGCCGCCGCCGAGGTACGAACCGAAGTAGGAAGGATTGAGCTGGATCGCCTTTTGATAATAGGCAGCGGCCTGCTGCGGATTCTTTTCGGTCAGTGCGATCTCGCCGAGGAATTCCTGGAAACGGCCTTCCTGCGGCACGGCCTTCGCGGCTTCGCCGGCCAGCGCTTTTGCCGTCGCGAGATCCTTCTTGCGCGCGGCGGCCATGGCCTGATCGTACTTGTCGTAGGCGGGCTTCAACTGTCGCAGCTGCTGTGTCGCTGCGGCGTACTTCTCGGCGCCCACTTCGCCGCCGCGCCCGAGCTGTTCGGCGGTCTGCTTGTTCTTCGCCACACGTTCCTGCGACGGCGGATGCGAGGCGAACAATCCTTCCATCCAGCTCTGCTGCTTTGCGCCGCCCGAATTTGACAGACGCACGAACGTTTCCTGCAGTGTGACTGCGCCCCACGGGTCGTAGCCCACGAGCTTCATGTATTTCATGCCGTACAGATCGCTCTCCAGTTCCTGGTCGCGTCCGTACTTCATCTGGATCATCTGTGCACCGGCGCCCGCGCCCTGGATCGCCATGCTTGCCAGGCCCGCATCGACGCCACCGATGGCCGCGCCGATCTGGGCGGCTGCCATGCCCGCCTGCAACAGCGTGCCGCGTTCCTGGGCCCTGGCGCCGTGACGTGCCGCGGCATGCACGATCTCGTGACCGAGGACCGCGGCGAGTTCGGCTTCGTTCTGCAGCTCCGTCAGCAGTCCGCGATTGACTGCGATCTTGCCGCCGGGCAGGGCCCAGGCGTTCGGCACGGAATTGTTGAGCACCACGAATTCATAGGGCAGCTTGCGCTCGGCGACAGCGGCGAGCTTCTGACCGACACCGCTGATATAGGCGGTGAGCTGCGGGTCCACTGTCAGGTCACCGCCCTCGCTCTGGCGCGTGGGTTCGTAGTTCTGGGCGCCGATCTGCAGTTCCTGCGCCTCGGAGACGAACTGGATTTCCTTCTTGCCGGTGACGGGATTCACGCCGCAGGCCGCCAGGCCCAGCAGGGCAACGACGTAAGAAATGGCGCGAACGAACGAGTGCATGGATGCATCCTCCTGGGTGAAGCGACGGCTGCGCGAGCGGCCCGGGCGATTATCTGACTTCTCGCGCCTGTGCGTGCAGGGCGATCGAATAAGTATCAAACGCAGGCGCGCCGTGGCAGGCTTCCTCGACGACGATGGAAGGGATACAAACTGCGAAGGAGCGTCCATGGGAGGTGGCGATTGTCGCAGGCAATGGACGGTGAGCCGGCGGACCGGGGAGGGAAATGGCGGATGGCAGCGCAGCGCTTCGGCCCCTGCCTGGTGATCCTGGCTGCGGGCATCGGAACGACACTGCTGCTGACCCGACTCTACGAAGATACCCAGATCGCGCGCGCCCGCGAGCAGTTCGCTGCGTGGTGCGAAGAGCGGCAGCAACTGCTCAGCAGGAGCGTCGACGCGAACATCGAATCGCTGTACGGCGTGCGTGCCCTGTTCGACAGCAGTCAGTACGTCAGTCCCGAAGAGTTCGATCAGTACACGACTGAAGCGCTCGCGCGCCATCGCAATGTGCGCTCGCTTGGCTACCTGCGCATCGTCACCGACGAGAATCGCGAGGCTTTCGAAAGACAGTACACCCGGATCCTGGGCAGGCCTTTCCGGATCCTCGAGCTGGATTCCGCCAACCAGCCCGTTCCCGCCGAACGTCGCCCGGACTATGCGCCGCTGATCTACACGCAGGCGCGCGATGTCGTGCCGGTCGGACTCGACACGCGCACTCTTCCGGTCGTTGCCGCGGCCATGGATGTGGCGGCGGCAAGCGACATCGCCAGCGCGGTGATCACCTCCGGCCGGAACCTCACGCCGCCGGATCCGCGCCGCATCGTCAATGTCTATCTGCCGGTGTACTCGCGCGCCACGCGTGCCGCTGTTTTGAGCTGGCGCGAGCTCGAAGGATTCGTGCGGCTGCGGTTCGTGCTCGAGGAAATCATGCAGGGCGTTGCGCTTCAGGCGCGCGAGGCCGGCATCGAGATGCGGTTGCTCGAAGCGGACGCCGGTGTCGGCGCGGCAGATGTCGGCGAAGGCGCAATCATCGACGAGGAATCCTGGACCCAATCAGGATCGCTCGAATGGCGCGGCGGCATTGCAGTCGCGGACGGCATGCTGTCGCTGCAGTTCCGGACGACCGACGCCTATCCCGGCGCGCGGCCGGCCGTGCCGGGCTGGGCGCTGCTGCTGGCGGGCTTCGCGGCAACGGCGCTCGGTGCGCTCGCCGCGTTCTATCTGACTCGCGGCCGGCTGCGTACCGAACGCATGTCGCGCAATCTCGCCGCGGAAATGCACGAGCGGCGCCTCAGCGAGGAACGCACCGCGCAGAGCGAGGAGCGCTACCGGGTGCTCATCGAAAACAGTCCGGATGCGATCCTGATGATCCGCGACAGCGTCGTGACCTTCGTCAACCGCCAGGCTGTCGAACTGTTCCGGGCCGGCAGCGCGCAGGAACTGGTCGGCCGCGACGCGCTCGACCGGGTGCATCCGGACGACCGGGCCGTCGCACGGGAGCGCGTGGAACAGATGGTCCGCGACAACATCATTCTCGCGCCGATCGAGGAACGACTGATCCGTCTCGACGGCACGGTCGTCGATGTCGAGGTGCGCAGCGTGCCGTTCGTGGCAGATGGCAGGACCGTGCTGCAGGTGACCATCCGTGACATCACCGCGCGCCGTCAGGCCGAGCGCGATCGCCTGGGCCTGGAAGCGGCACTGCGTCAGTCGCAGCGCCTCGAAGCCATCGGTACGCTGACCGGCGGCATTGCGCACGACTTCAACAACATCCTGAGTTCCATCGTCGGCAACATCCGTCTGGTGATGGACGATCTGCCGAAGGGACATCCCGTGCGCCAGAGCGCTCACGAGATCCGCAATGCCACGAACCGCGCTCGCGATCTCGTCAAGCGCCTCATGGCCTTCAGCCGGCAGCAGGAAGCGCCGCAGTCGCCGGTCGATCTGCCGGCAATCGTCGATGAAGTGCAGCAACTGCTGCGGCCCACGCTGCCGGCGGGTGTGGTGCTGCATTCCTTCATACCGGCGCAGACGCCACCGGTGATCGCCGATGCCACCCAGCTTCATCAGATGCTCGTCAATCTCTGTACCAACGCCTGGCAGGCGATGCCCTCCGGACGCGGCGAGGTGCAGATTCTCGTCAGCACCCTGACGGCCGATGAAGCGCGCGGCGAAACGGGGACCGCGCTGGCGGGCGCCACCCGCTACGTCCGCATCGAAGTGCGCGACAACGGCAGCGGCATTCCGGCCGAGATCATGGAGCGCATCTTCGATCCGTTCTTCACGACCAAGCCGGCGGGCGAGGGCAGCGGCCTGGGTCTCGCAGTCGTGCACGGCATCGTGCACAGCCACCACGGAGCGATCGTTGCCCGCAGCGAGGTCGGTGTCGGCAGCAGCTTCTTCGTCTATCTGCGCGCGAGCGATCGCAGCGTCGCGGCACCGCGCGGCGATCTGGGCGAAAGTTCGCGCGGCGCCAATCAGCACGTGCTGTACATCGACGACGAGGAACCGCTCGTCGTGCTCGTGACGCGTATTCTCGAACGCAATGGTTATCGCTGTTCGGCGACGACGGATCCGCGCCAGGCGATCGAATGGGTGGACCGGGACCCGCAGGCCTTCGACCTCGTGCTCACCGACATGAACATGCCCGGAATGAGCGGCATCGACGTGGCGCGCGAGATCCTGTCGCGGCGTCCGGCATTGCCGGTCGTCATCACCACCGGCTATGTGCGCGCGTCGGATGTGGCCGCCACGCGCTCACTCGGGATTCGCGATCTCATCCTCAAGCCCGATACCATCGACGAACTGGCCAGTCTGGTGGCACGTTACCTGCGCGACCCGGCAGGTCCGCGCTCGTCCCACTGAAGCCCTTCGAGGCGCGATGGAAATCCCGATCGACATTGCGGCGGTGCGCCGCCTGATCCGCGCGGAGTACGCGCAGGCACGCGAGGAGATCGCCGCTCGCGGACCCGTCGCGGCCCTTGCCGCCTCGCAGCTGCGGCACGATGCACGGCTCGCTGCCGCGGCCGATGCCGATACGCTGGCCTGCGGTCAGGGCTGTTCCTGGTGCTGTCATTTCACGGTCGATGTGCGCGCGGCCGAAGTCTTTCGCATTCTCGATTTCGTGGCCGGGCACTTCACGCCGGCGCAGCGCGAGCAGTTGCTACAGGAAGTGCTGGCCAACAGTGCGGCGATCGCACCGCTGTCGGAAATCGAGCGCATGCAGCGCACCGAGAAATGTCCTTTTCTGGAGGCCGGTCGCTGCGGCATCTATCCGGTGCGGCCGCAGACCTGTCGCAACTATCACGCCACCGACTCCGCCGGCTGTCGTCAGTCGTTCGAACAGCCCGACAACATGGACATCGATCCGGAGTTCGCGCCGCTGGTGTACCAGGCCGGCGGTGCGCACGTCGATGCGTTTGCGCGAGCGCTGCAGGATGCGGGCTACGATGCCGACGTCTACGAATTGAACACGGCGCTGGCGGCGGCGTTGCGGCAGCCGGAAAGCCGCGCGCGGTTCGAGTCGGGAGAGAAGCCGTTCGGCGATCTCGCAGGCGACGACGTGCCGCCGGAGTTCCTGGAGGACGAAGACATCGAGTAAGGGATGGCGCCAATCAGTCGTCGCGCGCCAGACGTGTGCCGCGCTCGACCTCGCGTTCGACATCCAGATACGCCGACGTCACGTCTTCGAACTGCCGCTCGGTGTCACGATCGTGCGAGCGCTCCACCTCGTCGCGAAGGTCGTGATAGCTGCGCGACAGGTCGCTGAACGCCTCGCGCACATCCAGGCGATCCGCGCGGTAGTGAATCAGCGTGCGGCGGAAATCCCGCGCTTCTTCCGACAGATCACGCGCTTCGCTGCGGACGCCGCGTTGCCCGGCCTGACGCTCCAGGGCGAAGCTGCTGTCTTCGAGTCGTCCCACGGAGTCCGACAGGGTCGGGCCGCGGGTCGCGCAGCCGGCCATCACAATGACAATCGGACCTATCAGCCATGCCAGACGCACCATGGTTCTACCCTCGTGCCCGCAGCGGTTCTTGTGAGCCATGAATGAGCGGGCGCGCCCGGCGGTTCCAGGGCGTGGCCGCGGAATGTACTGCTGCGACGGCAGAGATCGCGCCGTAATGCCATGATGGAACTGCATATTTTCCAGACGGTACAGGGGAAATCCCCAGCCTGTTAGCAGGCGGACCCCGGCCTCTCGTCATGCGCCGGCATGATGGTCATATGCCAAAACCGGCTTGGCACCCGCCCACGCAAACGATGAGAATTGCTCGCATCCGGTTCGTTGCGCCGCTGTTTCGTCCGCCTCCGGTGCGGGTGGACAGAGGTCGTTGTGTCAGCGAATGCACCCGCCGGACAGGTTTTACTGGAGATTTCATGGCTGCCTTGAATACGGAGACAGTGAGGAGCGTCCATCACTGGACGGACTCGCTGTTCAGCTTCACGACCACCCGCGATCCTGGCCTGCGTTTCGAGAACGGCCAGTTCGTGATGATCGGTCTGCCGGTCGAAGGCCGGCCGCTGCTGCGCGCCTACAGCATCGCCAGCGCCAATCACGAAGAGCACCTGGAATTCTTCAGCATCAAGGTCCAGGACGGCCCGCTGACTTCGCGCCTGCAGGCCATCCAGCCCGGCCAGGAGATTCTGGTCAGCCGCAAGCCCACCGGCACGCTGCTGCTGCACGACCTGAAGCCGGGTCGCCGCTGTTTCTTTTTCAGCACGGGCACTGGCCTCGCGCCGTTCCTCAGCCTGGTGCGCGATCCGCAGCTGTACGAGCGCTTCGAGCGCATCATCCTGGTTCATGGCGTCCGTGAACGTCGCGATCTCGCCTACGAACATTTCCTGTCGGACGTGCTGCCGCAGGACGAACATCTGGGCGAACTGGTGCGCAACCAGCTCATTTACTACCCCACGGTGACGCGCGAACCCTATCGCAACCGCGGCCGCCTGACGGACCTGCTGGACAGCGGCCGCATGCTGGAGGACCTGGGCGACACGCCGCTCGATCCCGCGCATGACCGCGCCATGATCTGCGGCAGCCCGCAGATGCTGAAGGATCTGTCGGGGATCCTCGATGCCCGCGGATTCAAGATTTCCCCGCACATCGGCGAGCCGGGGGATTATGTGATCGAGCGCGCATTCGTCGAGAAATAGCCAGGGTCGAAAAATAGACGGAAATTGCCTCTGCCGTCGCGTTCGTGATATCAAGCCACCCATGCATTCGCTGACTCGCAGCTATCGGTTCTGGGCCTACTTTTATTTTCCGAAGCCAATGGCGGAAGGAATGGGCTCGACCTGAACTGACGAATCAGAGAACCACCCAGAAAACCGCCAGCACCACTGGCGGTTTTTTTTTGCCGGCACATTTCGCTGCCGGACGACGAGGAGCATCGACGTGAACGTTCGTACCGACGACCTGCGCATCCGCGACATCCGCGAGCTGGCGACGCCCGAGGATCTCATGCGCGAGTTCGCCATAACGGAGCCGGCATCGGCCGCCGTGGCCGCAGGCCGCTCGGCCATGCAGAAGATCCTGCACCGGCAGGACGATCGGCTCGCCGTCGTCATCGGTCCGTGTTCCATCCACGACACGAAGGCCGCGCTGGACTATGCGGCGCGGCTGCGCGAGCAGCGCGAGCGCTTCAAGGACACGCTGGAAATCATCATGCGTGTCTATTTTGAGAAACCGCGTACCACCGTCGGCTGGAAGGGCCTGATCAACGATCCCGATCTCGACGGCAGCTTCAACATCAACAAGGGACTGCGACTCGCGCGCGGCCTGCTGCTCGACATCAACAGTCTGGGCGTGCCGGCGGGCTGTGAGTTCCTCGACATGATCACGCCGCAGTACATCGGCGATCTCGTCGCATGGGGCGCCATCGGTGCACGCACGACGGAAAGCCAGGTGCATCGCGAGCTCGCGTCGGGCGTTTCGTGTCCGGTGGGATTCAAGAACGGCACCGACGGCAATGTGAAGATCGCGATCGACGCCGTGCAGGCTGCTTCGCATCCACATCATTTCCTGGCCGTCACCAAGGCGGGCCGCAGTGCCATCGCCACCACCGCAGGCAATGCGGACTGTCACGTGATCCTGCGTGGCGGCAGGACGCCGAACTTCGATGCCGCCAGCGTCGAAGCCGTGAGTGCACAGCTCAAGGCGGCGGGGCTCGAACAGAAAATCATGGTCGATGTCAGTCACGGCAACAGCAGCAAGAAGCCGGAGAATCAGCCGCTGGTTGCGCAGGACATCGCCGCACAGATCGAGAACGGCGAGCAGCGCATCGCCGGCGTGATGGTGGAAAGCCATCTCGTCGCGGGCCGCCAGGATCTCAAGCCGGGTGCGCCGCTCGTCTACGGCCAGAGCGTCACGGACGGCTGCATCGACTGGCAGTCGTCGGTGAACGTGCTGGAAGCCCTGGCAACCGCCGTCGAACGGCGGCGGAATCTCGTCGTGCCGAAGGCGCTGGCGAGCTAGTCCGCCGGTTTCGCGGGCGCGGCAGCGGCGATCTGCCGCTGTGTGTGCAGCTCCGATTGCGAAACGACGCTGCGGATCAGCCAGGCCGCGCCGAGCAGGCTGATGGAAATTCCCAGCATGATCCACTCGACGCGACTTGCTGGTGCGGCAATGACGCGCGGCACATGCAGCAGCACCACGAAGCACGCGATCATGCCGGCGAGCCAGGTCGCGGCCAATCGCGCCGCCACGCCGGACATCAGGCTCACGCCGGCGGCCAGATGACCGCAGCCCGTCAGGTAGACCCAGAACAACGGGACGTGCAGCCATCGCGGCACCATTGTCGCGGAGAAATCGTCGTAGACGAAGTGCGCCAGGCCGAACACCAGCAGACAGCCGCCGAACACGCGCGGCGCAACACGCGCGACTGGATGCGATTCCGGATTCTTCGCATCGACCAAGGCGAGCGAAGCCATGCCGCCTGCAGCCATCGCGAGCAGTTCGGCGAAGCCGTTCCACGTGGCCATGTCGGCGGGATTGTTTACAACGCGCGGCAGATGCAGCAGCAGCACCCAGAGACCGAAGAATGCACCCAGGTATGCTGGAGCGCGCGGTGCGAGGTGAGTCGGCAGAACGATGCTGGCACCGGAGGCGAGCAGGATCGCAGCGCTCAGGTAGGCAAGCGGTGCTTGCAGCGGTGCGCCGTCGGGAACCGGCTGCCACTGCATGAGAAACTCGCCCGAGGTCAGTCCGACGCAACCGAGAATCAGGGCGCCGACGCCGTACGCGAGTGCATGGGTTCGCATCGATGCAAGGTTGCCGAAGGTCTGCCAGGGTTTCCGGAATCGCGACCGACTTCTAGCGCCGACGGTACGGTGCCGGCAACGGGCCGGCAGCGATATGGCGTTCCATGCTCACCGCAGTGCTGGCCGTTCGTGTCGTGACTGTCCAGTCGTGCTGCATGAAGCTCAATGCGCGCGCTTCGGCGTGAACTTCCACAGCGAGTTTTCCACATCCGAACTCAGGTAGATCACGCCGTCGTCGTCGACGGCAAGGCCCGGTGACGCGGTGGGATTATCGACGCCGCCCACGGGGAGATCCCACGCGACTACCTGCGCAATGCCCGACGGCAGCGCTATGCTCACCAGCCGTCGGCTATCCGGCTCGATGGCGTAGAGCGAGTCGTCGGCGGCCACGGCGAGCGCTTGCGGATTGCGAAGTCCCTTCGCGATGACGCGCTGCCGGCCGCTGACGAGGTCCAGTTCCGACACTTCACCGCTCGCCGTGTCGAGCGCATACGCCTTGTTCTTCTGCGTGCGGCTCAGTGCGAAGCCACCGGCAGCGCGCAGGTCGCTGACGATGGTTCGACCGCTCTCGTCGCCAGGCTTCAGTCGCGCGAGACGGCCGTCCGCGTACAGGACCAGCAGGTCCCCGTCCGGCAATTCATGGGCGAAGCGCGTGCCGCGCAGATGCGCTGACGACACGGGTTCATTGCTGTCCTGCCGATACTGCTGCACGAGCCCCTCGCTGTTGACCAGCACGACGTGTCGATCATTCGCACTGACGGCGACGGGATACTCGATCGGCGTGCCCGCCGCGTGGGCGCGGGCGATGTCAGTCACCGCACCCGTGCGCCCGTCGACACTGCGGAACGCGAATACATCCGCCACGTAGATGCGATCACCCGACACTGCGATCGACAGCGGAATGGCGAGTTCTCCCTTCACCACCTGGCGGACCTTGCCGGTGACCGCATCGACTTCCTGGATGCCGTTGTCGGCCATGTTGGACACGAAGATGCGGTCGCGCGAATCGATGGCGAGGTTGTCGAGCGACGTATCCAGCTTCGCCACGAGCGTGCGCGTGCCGCGCTCGATGTCGACGCGAATCAGTTCGCCGGCCGCCGTGTCGACGACGTAGAGATTCCCTTTGGAATCGAAGTTGGCAGCCGCCGGTGTCTGGAATCCCTCGGCGATGACTTTCATCGCGCCGCTGTCGGGATCGATGCGCACGATCTGCTTCCTGAACCACAGCGGCCCGTACAGCATGCCGTCGGGCCCGATGTCGAAGCCGTTGAAACCGCCGGGATCCTTGACGATGCTGCGCGGCGGCTTGATGCCGGCGGGATCGATCTCCCAGACGCCGTCGCCGCCGAACACCTGGCCGACGAACAGCCGGCCGTCGCTGCGCCTGACATTGATCGAGTTGATGCTGGGAATGTCCGCGATCTTCCTGACCGGTCCAGCGCCCTTACGCGCGTACACCGCGCCCTGCAGGATGGCCGTCCACACCATCGTGCCGTCGTCGAGGAAGACCAGATCGTCCGCCATTCCGGCCGGCGGTCCGACAACGGTCTCGACATTGCCGGTGACGGTATCGACGCGATACACGCTCTGTCCCATGACGCTGCCGGCGTACAGCACGTCGTTGCGATCGAAGGCCAGTCCATGGACGCCGTGAAAAGGTGATCCGGCGACCAGCCGTTCGACGGTGTGCGATTCGCTTACAGGTGCGGCATCTGCGAACAAGCTCCACGCGAGTGCGGTGACCAGGGTGTGGATGCGAGGTACACGATGCATGGATGAATCTCCCTGGTGACCGGCGCGAAGCATCGTCCAGTCACGCGCGCCCGGCAACAGTTCTGTTGCGCGCGGGGCTGGCCGTGCCGGCCGTGATTTCATCGACGCGCCGGAACTGGCAGGCGGCAGATGCGTTCCCGGTTTGTCCTTACATTCAAACCGGGTGCGCAATGAAGTTTCTTACCTGGCTCGGCGTCGCGATGGTGATTGCCTGGGCCATCCTGTGGCTCGGGGTGAAACTGGCGATGGGTGCCGTTCATGTCCTGCTGGTGCTGGGAGTCGTCGCGATCGCATGGGGTCTGATCAAGGGCGCAAGCGCCAGCCGGTAGTGCGTCATGAAGGCGCTCGCCGGCGATGCGCCGGACACGGTTGTGCTGGCCCGCCGGCATGCGCGCGCCAGCGGGTTGCTGTATGTCAGCGATACCGCTCCCGGCATTTCGCGCGAGCGGCGCGGCAAAGGTTTTCGCTATCTGTCGCCGACACATCGGCCGATCGTGGCCGCGCGCACGCTGGAGCGCATTCGCCGGCTCGCCATTCCGCCGGCGTATACCGATGTCTGGATCTGCACCGTCGAGCACGGGCACCTGCAGGCCACGGGTCGCGATGCGCGGCGTCGCAAGCAGTATCGCTATCACCCGCGCTGGCGCGAGACGCGCGACCACGGCAAGTTCTCGAAGATGATCGAGTTCGGCGCGCGTCTGCCGCGGCTGCGGCGCCGTCTGAAACAGGATCTGGTCTTGCCCGGCTTGCCCAAGAACAAGGTGCTCGCCGTCGTGGTGACGCTGCTCGAGGAGACTCTGGTGCGCGTCGGCAACGAAGAATACGCGCGCAGCAACGGCTCGTTCGGCCTCACGACCCTGCGGGCCCGTCACGCGACATTCCTGCGCGATGGCCGTGCAACGCTGAGCTTTCGCGGCAAGGGTGGACGCGAGCATGAGATCGTGCTGGACGATCGTCGCCTCGCCCGCGTGATCCGGCACATCCAGCAACTGCCGGGACAACTGCTGTTCCAGTATCTCGACGACGACAATCGCCGCCAGCCGGTCGATTCCGGCATGGTGAACGACTATCTCAGGCAGGTCATGGGGGACAACGGCGAAGGATTCACCGCCAAGGACTTCCGCACCTGGGGCGCGACGCTGCGCGCCATTGCCTTCCTCTCCGGCGTGGAATGCGAGAAGGCAGTCAGCGACACGGCTTTCAATCGCTGCGTCGCAGAGACCGCGAAGCACGTTGCCGAAGCGCTCGGCAACACGCCCGCGGTATGCCGCAAGTCCTACATCAATCCCGTCGTGTTCACTGCCTGGCGTTCGGGTGCGCTCGCGGCGTGCGTTCCCCGCGCGCCGCTGAGTCCGACACAGATGGAGCGCGTCGCGCTGCGGGTGCTGAAGCAGTCCGCGCGCAATCGTCGTCGCGGTCAGCCGGTCGGATAAAAGAACTGCTTGCGGACGACGTCAGCTTTGCCGGATTTCTTCGCGACGCTGTCGGATCGGCGCGCGCTGCCGCGTCCTTGGCTGCGAGCAACACATTCTTCCTGAGGAGGTATCCCATGAGTGCAGCCGTGAATGAAGCCCAGCCGGGACAGGCCGAAGTGCTGGGCGGCGTCGTGCCGTATCTGACGGTCGCCGGCGCCAGCGCCGCGGCCGACTTCTACACCAAGGCATTCGGCGCGAAGGAGGCAGCGCGATATCCGGTCGATGACAAGGGACGGACCATGCACATCCATCTCTACATCAACGGCTCTTCCGTGATGCTGAGCGATGCGTATCCCGAGCACGGGCATCCGCTGGAAAAGCCGCAGAGTTTCAACCTCACGCTGCAGGTCAGCGATATCGACGCCTGGTGGAATCGTGCGGTCGCGTCGGGCGCCCAGATCGTGCTGCCGTTGCAGGAGATGTTCTGGGGCAGCCGTTACGGTCAGCTGCTCGATCCGTACGGCGTGATGTGGTCGATGAACGAAAAGCCGCGCTGAAAGCGGGAATGACCTGCAGTCATCCGGTCGGCGCCGCGCTTCGTCTTGCATCGAAGCGCGGCGCTGAACTACAACGGGACTCCTGCCTGCCGCTTTACAGGTGCACCGTTGAATCGAACCGGATCCCGCCTTGCCGCATTTTCCTGCGGCGTATTCCTGGCCATGAGCCTCTGCGCCGCCGATCTCAACGGCAAATCGATCGCTGCGCTGCAGTCCGATCTCGCCGCGGGACGCACGACTTCGGAAGCGCTGGTGCGCGCCTATCTCGAACGCATCGATGCCCTGGATCGCAAAGGCCCGACGCTGCAGTCTGTCATTTCGATCAATCCTGACGCCTTGAAACAGGCAAAGGCGCTCGACCGGGAACGCCGCCAGAAGGGCGCGCGCGGGCCGCTGCACGGGGTTCCAGTGCTGCTCAAGGACAACATCGAGACGGCGGATCCGTTGCCCACGACCGCCGGTTCGTTCGCGCTGATCGACAACGTCACCGGTCGCGATGCGCCGGTCGCCGCCAACCTGCGCGCCGCCGGTGCCGTGATTCTCGGCAAGGCCAACCTGAGCGAGTGGGCGAACTTCCGATCGGATCGATCCATCAGCGGCTGGAGCGCCATCGGCGGACTGGCGAGGAATCCGCATGTGCTCGATCGCACGGCCTGCGGTTCCAGCGCCGGCAGCGCCGTCGCGGTGGCTGCGGGACTCGCGACGGCGGCGATCGGTACCGAGACCGATGGCTCGATCGTCTGTCCTTCCTCGATGAATGGCATCGTCGGTCTCAAGCCGACGCACGGGCTGCTCTCCGGCGAGCGCATCGTGCCGATCGCGCACAGCCAGGACACGGCGGGACCGATGGCAGGATCCGTTGCCGATCTCGCTGCGCTGCTCACTGTGATGGTGGGCGAGCAGCCGGTCTGTGTCTCTGCGGGTTGCGCGAAGGTCGACTATGTCGCCGCGCTGCCTGGCGCGACGCTCGCCGGCAAACGCATCGGCATCTGGCGATTCGCCCCGGGCCGCTGGCCGCAACTCGATCCGCTCTACGAACAGGCGCTGGCGAAGCTGCGCGAAGCCGGCGCGGTGCTCGTCGAAGTACCGGTGCCGGATGCGGCGCCGATCAGCGCGGCCGAGCGCATCGTGCTCAATACCGAGTTCAAGGTCGACCTCGCCGAGTATCTGGCCGCCGCCGCGCCGGCGGTGAAGGCGCGCAACCTCGAACAGCTCATTGCCTTCAACCGCGGCGAGCCGCGTGAAACGCCCTTGTTCGCGCAGGAAATCTTCGAGCGGGCGAATGCGACCGCCGGCATCGCCGATGACGGCTATCGCAAGGCGCTGGCCGATTCGCGTCGCCTCGCGGGCGAGGAGGGCCTCCTGCGGACACTGACAGACAACCGGCTCGATCTGCTGGTGGCGCCGACGACCGGTCCGGCGTGGCGCATCGACCTGGTGAACGGCGATCAATTTCCCGGTTCGTTCAGTACGCTGCCCGCGGTTTCCGGCTATCCGCACCTCACGGTGCCGATGGGGACATTGCGCGGTCTGCCGATCGGCCTGTCGTTCATCGGTGCGCCGTGGAGCGAGGTGCAATTGCTCGCTGCCGCTGCGGTGTTCGAAAAGCTTCATGGTGGACGTCCGCTGCCGGCGTTCAA
>CAYWHG010000049.1:0-3973 GCA_964457865.1 uncultured Steroidobacter sp. | reverse complement strand
CCCATCGTCATCAAGATCGCCGCGCTGAACGATTTTCACGGCCACCTGAATCCGCCACGGTCGCCGACGCGCATTCCCGATGCGCAATCGCCCGGCAGGTATTTCGAACTGCCGACGGGCGGAGCGGAGTATCTCGGTTCGCTGATTGCCCAGGTGAAGGCCGAAAACGAACTCAATGCCGTCGTGGCCGCGGGCGATCTCATCGGCGGCACGCCGCTGGTCTCGGCGCTGTTTCATCAGGAGCCGTCGATCGAAGTGCTGAATCGTCTGGGATTGGAGTTCACCTCGGTCGGCAATCATGAGTTCGATGCGGGCAGCGTCGAACTGCTGCGCATGCAGAACGGCGGCTGCTTTCCCGGCGCAGGCCGCGATACCTGCCGCAACGGCACCTTTGCCGGCGCGCAGTTCAGGTATCTCGCCGCCAACGTCATCGACCGCGCCACCGGCAAGCCGCTGCTCGCGCCCTACTCGGTGAAAGAGTTCCGGACACGACAGGGCGTGACGATTCCGGTGGCCTTCATTGGCCTCGTGACGAAGGACACGGGCAGCCTGGTCATCCCCACGGGCATCGCCGGACTCGATTTTGCCGACGAAGCCGACACCGCCAATGCGCTCGTGCCGCAACTGCGCGCACGCGGCATCGAGGCCATCGTCGTGCTGATCCACGAGGGCGGCGAGACCGAACAGCGGGCGTTCGACGACGACAGCTGTCCCGGTTTCAAAGGACGCATCCTGGACATCGTTGAACGCATGGACTCCGCCATCGATCTGATCATCAGCGGCCACACACATCGAGCCTATATCTGCCGGCACGCCGGCCGATTGATTACCAGCGCCGGCGCCGAAGGCCGCTTCATCACCGACATCGATCTGCGTATCGATGCAGCCACGCGCGACGTCACGCAGATCAGCGCCCGCCAGCTCGCCGCCGTGAACGACACCGCGCCCAATCCGCTGCCCGGGCGCTACCCGACCCTGCCGAAGGATCCGCGTCTCACGCCGCTGGTGAATTTCTACAACGAACAGACGGCACCGTTGGCGCAGCGCGAAATCGGCAGGATCGGCACGGAGATCACGCGGCAACGCAACGAGGCCGGCGAATCCGCCCTGGGCGATCTGATCGCGGACGCGCAACTCGCTGCCACGCGACAGCCGCAGCGCGGCGGTGCACAGATCGCATTCATGAACCAAGGTGGCATGCGTACGGATCTGCGCGCGGGCATCGTCACCTACAGTGACCTCTTCGCCGTGCATCCCTTCGGCAATGGCCTCGTGACGATGACGCTCAGCGGCCGGCAGATCCACGAATTGCTGGAACTGCAATGGTCGGTTGCCAACTCCATGCTGCAGGTCTCGGCAGGATTTTTCTATGCCTGGGACGGCACGCAGCCGAACGGCGCACGCGTGTCGCCAGACAGTCTCCGCCTGAACGGAGCGCCGCTCGATCCCGACGGCAACTATCGGGTGACGGTCAATGAATTCCTCGCGACGGGCGGCGATGGGTTCAGTCCTTTCACCCGCGGAACCGATCGACTGCGCGGCGCCGTCGATGTCGAGGCACTCGAAGCCCATATCGCCGGCCTCGATGAACCGCTGGCGCCGCCGGCTGGCGGCAGAGTGCAGCGCCTCGATGTACCGGTGACCGAATCAGCGAAATAAAAAAGCGACCGCATCATAGATGCGGCCGCCTTCCCTGAACGGACACGTCCGACCCGGCATGTCCCTTCAAAATCGAACGTACTTATTGCCAGTACGGCTTGGCCTTGTAATAGGCGTAAGTCTTGTCGCGATAGGCGAGACCATCGTTCTTCGTCAGCTCATCGATCGAATCGGCCGGCGCGGCCTTGAGCTGTTCCTTGCTCAGATTCACGATATAGCTGTTCTCGTCCTTGTCGTAGTCCAGCGTACTCCACGGCACGGGATGGTATTTTTCGCCCACGCCGAGGACACCGCCGAAGCCGACGATGGCGAACATGATCTGATTCGATTGCTTGTCCAGCACGATGTCCTCGACCTGACCGAGCTTCTCGCCCTTGCCATCCTTGACGTTGGTGCCGATGACCTTCTTCGCGCGAATCGCGGACGTGTGACCAGTCTGCGTAGGCATGAGTCTCTCCTGATTCTTTCTCGGGGAATGAACGCTCGAGGCGTTCGGTACAGACTCAATGCGGCGGCGTCAACGAGGTTCCGTCGGAATGCACGCGGCAGGCGTGCGTGTTCTCCGGCGTGAAAAAGAAAACGGCCGCAGACCCTGCGATCTGCGGCCGTCCTCGAAGTACCGACGATCAGTCCTGCTTCGCGACCTTCGTCCCGCCCTGGTCCACGTACTTGTACGTGACCGAGCCGAAGAACATCTCGTCCCAGCTCTGCTGACCCCACGGCACGGTACGGGCCGGATCGGGGTTGGCCTTGTTCTGCTTCGAGTTGTCGAATGCTGCGACCGCGCGGATCTTCGTGCCGGCCGGGACGAACTTCGGCTCGGCAAGCTCGTAGTCCAGCTGCCAGTTGTAGTTGTATTTCGCGATGTTCAGCAGTTCCTCGCTGCCGCCGTCCGGATAGTCCGCATAGAAGCGCATGCGCTTACCGCGGAAATGCATGTGCGGCAGCATGCTGTAGATGTGGGCATCCTTCGGGATGGTGATGGTCTGCTGCATCTGGTGATCCGCCGCATACGGCGGGATCGGAATCCAGCCGCGCGTGAAAATGCAGGCGCACTGGTTCGACATGCGCTCGGCCGGCACCTGATCCTCCGGATAGAACCACAGCCCGATCTCGCTGGCGTCCGTCGTGGCCTTGCCGGTCGTCGTGTAGTGCAACTGCAGCGCCAGCGACGAGCCCTTCTTCAGCAGACCGCCCGTGTCGGGCGGTTCATGCTGCGCCTGCGCACCCGGGATGTAGGCGGTGATGCGCGCGGCATTCGGATCGCCGCCGCCGAGGAAAGCGCCTTCCTGTTTGGCGCCCGGGGGCAGCAGGCTGTTGAGCGTGTGGTGCAGTACGGTACGGTCGCCGGCGAGGTACTGGCTGGCCTTCACGTAGCGATCGCGTTCCATGCCTTCGATCGGCACGACCACACGGATGTAATCGAGCACGCCGGTGGCCGGAACCTGCTGCGGCGGCACCTTCACGATCAGATCGGGCTCGCCGTAGGCCCACTTCGAGGCGGGCCACGTGAGCTGGGTCAGCGGATCGACATCCCCGTCCTTTTCGGCGCCGGCTTCGATCCAGTGGATCAGCTTCTGCTGCTCGGCCTGCGTCAGCGTATAGGTTTCCTTGAAGTGGCCGATTCCCGGATCGATCTGGCCGGGCGGCATGCGCTTGGTCAGCACGACCTCGCGGATCATGGGTGCGAAACCCTTCACGATCAGGTGGCTGTTCATTGCGAACGGGGCGATGCCGCCTTCGCGATGGCAGCGGGCGCAGTTCTCGGCCAGGATCGGCGCGATCTCCTTCGAATAGGAAACGCCCGACTTTGTCTGCGCGACCTTCGCCGGATACTTGATCTTCTCGCCGCTGACTCGCGCCGCTGCCTTCTTGACCGGGCGGTCCGCCAGTACGGCGTCGATGGCATCGGTGAAACGCTTGTCGGCCGGGCCGCGATACAGCACATCGGACGTACCGGGTCTGACCAGCAGCACTTCGCCGGTCTTGCGCACGCCGAGGCCTTCGGACACGAGCTGCGCGTCGTCCATGAGCACTGGAATGCCGGTGCCGTACTTGTCGAGTTCCTGCTGCACCGAGGCGCGCGACTGCGTGCCGAGCGGATTGATCATGAAGAACTCGACCTGGTCCGCGTATTTTTCCTGTGCCGCCTTGAAGCCGGGCACGGCCTTCGCAGCGCCCTTGCTGCCGTTGCTCATCACGAGCAGCGCGACGGCCTTGTGATCGTCGTAGTAGCTGAGCTGGTGGAAGTAGCCTTTCTGATCGATCAGGGAAAAATCCCCGACGCGATCGACGGCCGAGGCGGACGTGGCAA
>CAYWHG010000048.1:25693-28727 GCA_964457865.1 uncultured Steroidobacter sp. | reverse complement strand
CATCACCTCATCACTCCATCACCATCCATCATGTCCCGCACCTGGTCCGCCGAAGCCATCCAGAAGATCGAAGCCGACTTCAACCGGTCGGCGGATACGCATCTCATTCCGCTGCCGCTGCCGGGCTTCGACGGCATCGAGCTGTATCTCAAGGATGAGTCGAGTCATCCGACCGGCAGTCTCAAGCACCGGCTGGCGCGCTCGCTGTTCCTGTATTCGCTGGCGAACGGCTGGCTGCGTCAGGACAGCACGGTGATCGAAGCGTCCAGCGGTTCGACCGCCGTGTCGGAAGCGTATTTCGCGCGGCTGCTCGGCATGCCGTTCATCGCCGTCATGCCCGCGGCGACTTCGCCCGAGAAGATCGCGGCCATCGAGTTCCAGGGCGGACGCTGTCACCTGGTCGACGATCCGACCCGGATCTATGTCGAGTCCGCGCGCCTGGCCCGCGAGACCGGCGGCCACTTCATGGATCAGTTCACCTACGCGGAACGCGCGACGGACTGGCGCGCCAACAACAACATCGCCGAATCCATCTTCAAGCAGATGAGCGAGGAACCGCATCCGATTCCCGAATGGATCGTGTGCGGCGCCGGCACCGGCGGCACCAGCGCGACGCTCGGCCGCTACGTGCGCTATCGCCGCCACGGCACGCGCATCCTGTGCGCGGATCCGGAAAAATCCGTGTTCTTCGACTACTTCGCGAGCTGCCTGCAGGGCCAGCCGGATGCGTCGCTCACGCTGCCCGGCGGCTCCCGCATCGAAGGCATCGGCCGGCCGCGCGTCGAAGCCAGTTTCATTCCCGGCTGCGTCGATGCCATGGTGAAGGTGCCCGATGCATTGAGCCTCGCCGCCATGCGCTACATCAGCCACCGCCTCGGCCGGCGCGTCGGCGGTTCCACCGGCACGAACTTCATCGGCGTGCTGGAAGTCGCCCTGCGCATGCGGCAGGCACGCGAACACGGCTCGATCGTCACCATCCTCTGCGACAGCGGCGAGCGTTACTCGCACAGCTACTACGACCCGCAGTGGTATGCGAAGTGCGGCGTGGATGTGGCCGGTGCGGATGCGGTGCTGCAGGCGGCGTTGGCCGGTCACCTCCTGGAGACCACGCGGTACGTCGCGCCCGCCGACGTTTGTCCGTAAGGATTCGCTCAGGAACGCCGCCCCGCTACCACTCCGTGCCATCCCAGCAGCGATCCGTGCGTCCACCCGGGCTACGCTCATGCGGGCAGCGGCGTTGCGGCGTCTGCACCGGGCGATCGATCAGCCGTGTCACACCGCGTGCGTTCTTGCGCAGGTCGAAGGCATCGTAGAGCTGGCCGGCGACCGTCCAGGATTCGTAACTCAGGACATCGTTGCTGACGCGCACGATCTGGTAGAGCTGCGTGTCTTCGGCCGATCGCGTCATGAGTGCCTGCGCGGCCGCAGACACGCGGTACTGCTTCGGGCCTGCGATGGACACGACATACACAGGGCCATCGCCTTTGCGGCTCGCGTCATGCCGCGGCGCCTGCGCGCGACCGTACACGTGATCGTGTCCCTGCAGCACCAGATCGACACCGTAACGCTCGAACACCGGCTGCCAGTGTTCGAGCAGTGCTGGATTGTCGCGACCGAGACTCACCGAGATCGAGCGTGATGAAGCGCGCGCCCTGGTAGTCGAACCAGTATGTCGTGTCCGTCAGGCCCGGTGCGCCATTGCCCGGCACCGGGAACTGCGCGGCCCAGTGCGACTCCAGCGTGTAGCGCTCGGTATCGCCGATGGCTTCGCTGAGATGTTCGTGATTGCCGGCGGCCGGCACGACGAAGGTACTGGCGTGCAGGAAGCTGCCGGCATCGAACCACTCGCCCCATTCGGTATCGTTCTCGCCATCGCGGCCGTTGACGAGGTCGCCGGCGTTGATCATCAATGCCGCACGGGATTCGTGGCGCCACGCCGCACGGATGACGCGCGAATAGAGACTCTTCACCGAGTTCTGCGCATCGCCGAAGTACAGGAAGCTGAAGGGCTGCGCCGTGGCCGCGGCGGTGCGGACCTGGAACCACTCGCTCCAGGTGTTGCGGCCTTGCACGCGGTACGCATAAAGCGTGTCTGGCCGCAGTCCATCGACATCGACGCGGTGATGTCGTGCATTGCCATTCTCCGTGTCGAGGGAGCGGCTTCCGGCACGAACATCGCGTGCGCCGGAGACCAGGTCCGGGGCAGCGGCCGCCGCAACGATCTGCAGCAGCGGTTGATCGACGCCGGCATCGGTCCGCCAGGCGACGGCGAACCCGCGGCCGGGATCTGCGGCGGGCAACACCACGATGCGATCCGGAAACGGGCCGGGCGCGTAGCGCACGACGCCCGCGGGAACCAGCGTGTTGGCCGCCTGCGCAGTCGCAGCGAGCAGCAGCGAACACAACAGCCAGCGCGCGGCGCGGAACGAGGCGCGTTGGATCACGGCAGAC
Organism: uncultured Steroidobacter sp.; assembly: GCA_964457865.1. Taxonomy (GTDB): domain Bacteria; phylum Pseudomonadota; class Gammaproteobacteria; order Steroidobacterales; family Steroidobacteraceae; genus Steroidobacter. The sequence goes on along the minus strand of CAYWHG010000048.1, from coordinate 26,276 downwards.
TCAGCGCCCGCTTCACCTCGCGCCAGTCGACGAGCTTGAAGTTCTGCTGGCCGCGCGTCGGTGCATCGTCTTCGTCATGCATCGCGAGCAACCCTTGCGGATAGGGACCGATCGGTCCGCTCCATGCGCTCAGGCCATCGGTGCCGGTCACACCGTCGATACTCGGGCCATCGACGACGGCGAAGCGGCCGACGAAGACGTGCTCGGCGGCCTCGATGCGATACACCGCGTAGGTGTTGTCGCCCTGGCTCGATACCACCAGGTATTTGTGCAGCCCGTCGCGCATCACCGCCAGACCTTCGACGTCGGCAGTCAGGTGTGCGTTGTCGACACGCGCCACCGACGTCGCCTCGCCATTCGCGGCCGGATCGAAATCGAAGCGCCAGACGCCCACATCTTCTTCACCGACATACAGCTGCTGCGCCTCATCGTCGACCACACACCCCTCGGGCTGCGTACCGACCTTCAAACGTCGCACGACTGTACCGCGCGCCTCGCCGGCCCCGGCCTCGATGCGGATCTGCAGGATCACGCCTTCCTTGTTGTTGATGAGGGCATAGACATCGTCGCCGCGGCGACCGAG
>CAYWHG010000048.1:15675-25593 GCA_964457865.1 uncultured Steroidobacter sp. | reverse complement strand
CCTTCCACATCATTCCCGCGAAAGCGGGGAATCCCTCTGAACGGCTCAGAAATTGAAGCGGACCCCCAGATTGCTGGTCCACGAATACTCTTCGTACTGCAACAGCCGCTTGCGGCCCGGACCGCGCTGATAGGCGACATACGGTTCGTCGCCTAGATTGATGAACTGGGCAAAGACCTGCAGCTGCTGCGTGACGCGATACTTCGCGCTGAGATCGAACTGCAGGTGGTCTTCGACGTAGCGATCTTCCTCGGGCGAATCGCCGAGTTCGTCCAGGTAGCGGTCGCGATACGCGGCCGTGGCACGCAGACTGACCGGGCCCTTTTCGTAGCCGATGCTCAGGTTGACCGTGTTCTGCGCCGACGCGGGCAACGGGATGCTGCGTCCATCCACCGTGCCTTGCGTGTCGGTGTAGGTGTAGTTCACTCCGACCAGCAGCCCGTCGAGCCAGCCCGGCAGGAAACCGAGCGACTGCTGGTAGTTCAGCTCGAAGCCCCGCACTTCCGCTTCGTCGCCATTGATCGGAATGAGCGCCTCGTTGGCGAAAATTCCATTGAATGTCACATCTTCGAATGTCGCATTGACGATGAAGTTGTCGATGGACTTGTAGAAGACCCCCGCCTGCACGACGCCATTGCCGCTGAAATACCATTCGGCGGAGGCATCGGCGTTCCAGGCTTCGTACGGCTTCAGTTCCGGATTGCCGAACTCGCCTTCACGATCGCCGTCCTCGTTCTCCTCGACGATGAAGCGCGGCGCGAGCTGGCCGATCTGCGGGCGCACCAGGCTCTTGTACACGCCGCCACGCAGCATCAGGTGACCGTCCGTTTCGAACCGTACATTGATGCTCGGCAGCACGTCCGTGTAGTCGCGATCGAATGCCTCGCGCGTCACGAACACGGTGTCTTCTTCCAGCACGTCGCCGTTGTAGGTCGCGCCTTCTTCGACGAGTTCGACCCGGTTGCCGGCAATCCGGTTCTTCGTCTGCTCGATGCGCGCACCGGCGATGAGCCGCAGCGGACCGTTCTCATAGCGACCCAGCAGATAGCCGGCATTGATGTCCTCGGTGACGTCGTAGTCGGCCACGGCGGACTCGAACTGCGTATCGACCGGATCCAGCTCGAACAACGCGCTGTTGGCATTGTAGAAAGCGCGCGTACGCGGCCCGCTCGGAATCGGATCGATGCTCGCAAGGCCGTACGACTGCGATCCCGCGACATCGGCGAGCGTGAAATCGCCGTCGAAGCCGTCGTACACATCGAGCTGCAGATCGTAGCTCTTCTCGCGCTGCCGGGTCTTGAGGCCACCCTGCAGCGTGAAGGTCGTGCCATCGAAGTTGAATTCCCGCGACACGTCGACCCGCGCCGCGATTTCCTCGTCCTCGGACAGGCTCAGCGTGGTGCGTTCGAGCTGATCGAATTCATACGCGGACGCATCGGCAAACACAGCGTCGGGATCGGCGGTGACCGTGTAACGCGGCAGCTTCATGTCGGCGTAGTCGAAACCGACACCGAACTGACCCGGATCCTCGAAAGACTGCTCGAATGCCACCGGATCGAGCGAGCCGCGCTCGCGTTCGCGGGCTTTCGACCAGGCGAGGTTGTACTTGAAGGTCCAGGCGCCGGCGAACGTCTCGCCGCCGGCGGTGAGCGAGGTGATCGTCTGCTCTTCGTACCGGTCCTTGATATCGCGCGTGACGGCAATCTCGCCGTCATCGGAAGCAAACTCCGCCGCGGTGTCGCTGCCGGCGAAGGGCGCTTCGTCCATCTCGAAGATCAGACGGCCGCGATATTCCTGGTCTTCGAACCGGCTCTGCAGCAGGCGCGCATAGAGCGTGGTCGAATCCGTGGCGCGAAAGTCGAGCGACAGCGACCCTCCCAGGCGGGTGCGCTCGACGTCGTAGTCGCGATACTCCACCGTGTCGGCGTAGGCAATATCGTCATCGCTGACGTCCCAGCCATCCATCTCGATGTTGTCGGTCGAGAACTTGCGTTCGTAGTACGAGAGGCCGGCGGCGATGCCAAACCGGTCGCCCAGCATGGTCGAGAAATCCGCACTCGCGCGCGGCGACCATTCGCCGTTGAGATCGTTGTAGGAACCTTCGCCGGAGAACGTCAGGAATGGCTCGCTGCGATCGAAGGCGCCGGCGGTGTTGATCTCGATGGACGCGCCGAGCGTGTCGGCATCCATGTCCGGCGTCAGCGATTTCTTGATCTCGATCGATTCGATCAGCTCGGCGGGAATCACGTCGAGGGCGACAGAACGCACATCGGATTCGGGCGCGGGTACGCGGGCGCCATTGATGGAAACCGCATTCAGATCGGGAGACAGGCCGCGAACCGCAACGAAGCGGCCCTCGCCCTGGTCGTTCAATACATTGATACCGGCGACACGACGCAATGCTTCTGCCGCGTTCTGGTCGGGGAACTGGCCGATGCCATCGCGGCTCAGCACGCTTTCGATGCCGTCGGCGGCGCGCTGGCGCGACAGTGCGCTCGACAGACTGGCTCGCTGACCCACGACGAGCACGTTGTCGATGTAGGCCGCGCTGGAACCGACACGAATGTTGGCGGCAGCGTTCGCACCGCTCACCTTGATGGCTTCATCGACCGCCGCGGCGCCGACGTAACGCACACGCAGCGTGTACTCGCCTTCCGGCACATCGGCGAAACGGAACTGGCCATCGGCGCCCGTCTCGGTGCGGCGGCCGAGTTCCACGATCTCGACCTCCGCGCTCTGCAGCGATCTCACGCCGCTGCCATCGCTGACACGGCCCGACACCGTGCCGCCCAGGGCACTGGCGGCGATGCCGCAGCCCGCCGCCAGGGCGAATGAACGAATGACGGCGGCCAGGTATTTCGACGATGTGATCGGCATGTGGGCCTCGCGCAGACTGAATCGCGCGGAAGCACGCGACGCGCGGCTTTATGCCGATATCTCCTGACGATCTGATGACGCGAGGATGACGGAAATATTTCAGACGCGTCAGGTTGGCGACGATGCCCGCGCAGGATTGTCTGTCACCGACATTTTCCCCGCCTGCGACCGATCCGTAACCGTCGCGCTGATAGGCTGCACCGCGTCCGGGCACCTGGGGAACCGCCGCTCCCCCCGCTTCGTTTCTGGTCGACCCGGACACCTGCAGCCGAAGCGAGACCGGCGGGCCCCAACGATCAACCTTGGGATCAACCCTGAGATCAACCCTGAGGAATTTCCATGCGCTGCTGGCTGTTCTTCCATCGCGAAATCGCACCCGATGTTCCCGAGGCCGCGGAAGTCCAGCGCTTCCAGCAGGCGGCGGCGCGCTCGGGCATCGATCTCAAGGTGCTGCAGCCGCGTCATTTCGAACTCGTGGTGGATTCGAAGGACAACTGGTCCGCGATCTACGAGGGCAAGGCGCTGCCCAAGCCCGACCTGATCATTCCGCGCACCGGCAGCGAGAGCGATTACTTCACGCTGGCGGTGTTGCGCCACTTCGAGAAGCAGGACGTGGCGATGGTGAACGGCCCGGCCGCCGTCGAAGCGGTCGGCGACAAGCTGCAGACGCTGCAGATCCTCGCAGGCGCGGGCCTGCCGATCCCGAAGACCATTCTCGGCAAGTTCCCCATCGATGTGGACGTGGTGGAGCGCGAGCTCGGCTTTCCCGTCGTGGTGAAGACATTGAAGGGCACGCGCGGCGACGGCGTGTTGCTCTGCGACAGCCGCGAACAGTTCAACGATCTGGCAAAGCTGCTCGATGGCGCCAAGCCCGGCGCGGACTTCATCTTCCAGCAGTACATCAAATCGAGTCACGGCCGCGACGTGCGCGTGCTGGTGATCGACGGCCAGGCGGTCGCGGCCATGGAGCGTCGCTCCGCCGACGGCAGCTTCAAATCCAACATTTCGCTCGGCGGCATCGGCACCTGTTTCGATCCGCCGCCGGCCATGGCGGACCTCGCCGTGCGCGTCGCCCGCGCGCTCGGTCTCGATGTCGCCGGCATCGACATCCTGTTCGACGCCGAGGGCTATCGCATCTGCGAAGCGAATTCCTCGCCGGGATTCCAGGGACTGGAGAAGGCCTGCGGCATCAGCGTGCCCGATGCGATTTTCGATGCCATGCGTCACCGGCTCGGCCTGCCCGCACGCCGCCGCGGCAAATCGTGGCGCTCGTTCGTGGGCTCGGTGCGCAAGTACTTCGGCGGCAATCCGTCCGGGCGATCGCCGCTGCTCAAGGTGCCGACGCAATCCTGATTGCATTTGCATTCAGCCGGATCCCCGCCGGCGCGGGGACGACTTGATGAGTGCCGACGTAGTAACGTCGCGGCTCGTTCCAGTCACCAGGGTCCGTTCCATGAGCCGCAATGCCATCCATGCACCGGGCGCCGCCGCCGTCGGTCCGTACTCCCACGCCGTCGAAGCCGCCGGCTTCGTGTTCTTCTCGGGCCAGACGCCGCTCGATCTCGCCACCGGCAAACTGCTCGCCGGCTCGATCGGCGAACAGACCGCGCAGTGCTTCCGCAATCTCTTCAGCGTACTGGACGCTGCCGGCCTCACGCCGGCCGACGTCGTCAACGTGCAGGTCTATCTCACCGACATGAACGACTTCGCCGCGATGAACGAGGTGTATGCGACACAGTTCGCGAAGCCGTATCCGGCGCGCACCACGATCGGAGTGGCGAGCCTGCCGATGGGCGCGCGGGTGGAAATCGGCATGACGGCGAAGGTGAAAGGCGCTTATGCGGTCTAGGTTCCCTTCTTGGATACTTGGCTTCAGCGGCCCGCCATGCAAATGAAGAAGGAATAGCCGCAAAATGGCTCAGAAATCTCAAGGTCAGAGATCCGAATCCGAGCCCTTGCGATCTTTGCGCCTTTTTGCGGCCATTCTCTTCATCTTTATCTGCGGCAGGCGCCGGCTGGAGCCGGCCCTACAGTTTCTCGATCCACCGCTCGATCTTCTTCTCCAGCACATCCATCGGTACCGCGCCGTCGCGCAGCACTTCGGTGTGGAATGCCTTGAGATCGAACTTTGGACCGAGTGCGGCTTCCGCCTTGCTGCGCATTTCGCGGATGCGGATCTGGCCGATCTTGTAGCCGAGCGCCTGGCCGGGATTGGCGATGTAGCGTTCGACTTCGGCTTCGACATCGCTCGGTGCCATCGAGGAGTTGTCGAGCATGTACTGGATCGCCTGCTCGCGGGTCCAGTTGCGCGAGTGCAGGCCGGTATCGACGACCAGGCGCATGGCACGCAGCATTTCGTCGCTCAGCCGGCCGTAGTACTGGTACGGATCGGTGAACAGGCCCATCTCCTTGCCGATCGACTCCGCATACAGCGCCCAGCCTTCGACGTACGCCGTGTAGTTGCCGCCGAAGCGGCGGAACTTCGGCAGCTCCGTCAGTTCCTGCTGAATGGAAATCTGGAAGTGATGACCGGGCGAGGCCTCATGCAATGAGAGCGTTTCCATGCCGAACTTCGGCTGCGCTTTCAGGTTGAACGTATTCACATAGAAGATGCCGGGACGCGAACCGTCGGCCGACGGCGGTTGATACATGGCACCGGCCGCCGATTCGGCGCGGAAGGCTTCGACCGGTCGCACTTCATAATCGGCCTTGGGGAACACGGCGAAGAACTGCGGCAGCACGGCATCGATGCGGCGCTTCACGTCCTGGTAGCCGGCAACGAGATCCTCCGGCTTCGAGTAGTAGAACTGCGGGTCGTCCTGCAGGTGCCGGAAGAAGGCGTGCAGATCGCCCTGGAAGCCGACCTGCGATTTCACCTGTTCCATTTCGCCGCGGATGCGCGCGACCTCCTTGAGCCCCATCCCGTGGATGGTGTCGGGCGTCAACTCGGTGGTGGTATTGACCTTGACCAGGAAGGCATACCACGACTGGCCGTCAGGCAGCGCCGTCCACGCCACGCTCGATCGCGCGTGCGGCAGGTATTCATCGCGCACGAAATCGCGCAGCCGTCGATAGGACGGATTGATGCGGTTCACGATCGCCTCGCGATACGCCTGCTCCAGCCGCTGGCGATCCGCAGCGGAGAAGCTCTCGGGAAATTTCGCCATCGGCGAATGGAACAGACTCTTCTGCGGATCGTCGACGATCAACGCCGCGAGCTGGCCCTGCACTTTTTCCATCACGACGCGCGGTTGCACGATCTTCTTCGCCGTGCCGAGCCGCATGTTGACGATCGCCTGATCGGACCAGGCGAGGTAGTCATTCATGCGAGCGAGAAAGCGATCGTAGTCCTGCACAGTGTTGAATGGCTGGGCGCTCGTGGCACTGCCGAGCAATGGCATGAGCGTGGCGATGCTGAACATCTGGTCGAGCGGCAGCAGTTCGCTCGGAAAGGCCGCGCCGTCGATGGTGGTGCGGCGCTCGTGCAGGAAAATTTCCAGACTCAGCCGGTCTTCGGCAGAGAGCGGCTGCGATTCGTACTTCTGCGCGGCGTCGAGATAGCGGCGCTCGACCGCCAGCGATTCGGCGAGGTAGGCCGGCGCGAGGAAATTCGGCAGCCGGTCGTCGTAGCGATGATCGCCGATGAACGTCGCCTGCAGCGGATTGAGTTGCAGCGACCGCTCGAAGTAATCCTCGAACAGCCGGTGCAGTTCGGCCGCAGGCGACGCTTCGGCTGCGGCGACGACACCGGACAGCAGCAGCGAACACAGGGACAACAGGATTCTGGTCATGACAGCGCCCGGCACAAGGTGAGGCGCGAGAGCTTTGCACATCGGATGTACACGGAGAAGCCGCAGGACGGGCATGTCGTCGCAGCGATCCGACTGTCCGCCGCGGACGACGGTCCGTCGCGGTGCATGGTCATGCTGCGCAGCATGCCGTGCGCCGGTCGCGGTGCGCGCGAAGAGGTCCGGCCGGCCGGCAGCCGGCATGGCAGAATGGCCCCTTCCCTGTCTTCCCGTTCATCGTGTCCCCAAGGAGTTTCTGATGCGTCTTGACGCCGTATCGATCGGCCGTGATCCGCCCCATGAAGTCAATGTGATTGTCGAAGTCCCCGTGGGCGGCGAACCGATCAAATATGAAATGGACAAGGCGTCCGGCGCGCTCGTGGTCGATCGCTTTCTCTATACATCGATGCGCTACCCCGGCAACTACGGCTTCATTCCGCACACGCTCTCGGACGACGGCGATCCGTGCGATGTGCTGATCGCCAATCAGCGCGGCATCGTGCCCGGCGCCATCGTGGCGTGCCGTCCCGTCGGCGTGCTGAAGATGCAGGACGAGGCCGGCGGCGACGAAAAGATCGTCGCGGTGCCTGTGCCGCGACTCACGCGTCGCTACGAGAAGGTCCACAACTACACCGACCTGCCCGACATCACGGTCAAGCAGATCGAACACTTCTTCCAGCACTACAAGGATCTGGAAACCACCAAGTGGGTGAAGGTCCTCGGCTGGGGCGATGCCGCCGAAGCGCAGAGCCTGATCGTGCAGGCCATCGAGCGCGCCGTCGCGAATAAATAGACGAGACCGCATGGCAGCGACGATCGGCCGCGTGACCGATCGTCGCTGCATGAATCGAACGATCGGCTGTCCCGCAGCCGCGCTGCATATGCACTCAGGTTCTCAACAGCCCCGCCCTCGCGTCGCTGCGGTCATGTAGCGCCGCAAATTTCGCCGCGATGTCGGAAACAACCGACGCTCACGGCCAAAATCCCCGACCTCATGTGTTAGCCTCTGGCACCTCCGGAACGATCCAGGACCGCGCATCCGCGCCCGCTCCTCGGCGAGAAACACTCTCCGTTCCGTTCGCACCGCACCCGGTAGCGCCGGTTTCTGCGGCCTGTCAACTACAAACAATCGCGGAGGCATGCATGACCACGCTTTTTTCCCACATCAATGCATCGAAGGCGAACTTCGACGACATCTACGTGATGGATGACCCCCGGGGGTATTTCTCGGTGCTCGGTTCGCTCGACTACATGATTCCGGATGTGGCGGAACCGGTGATCCGGCAGATCCTCGCGGCCCGCGCCCAGCAGCTGGGACGTCAGCCACAGGTTCTCGACATCGGCTGTTCCTACGGTATCAATGCCGCCGTGCATCGCTTTCCGCTGACGTTCGGCACGTTGCGCAGTCGTTATGCGCGACGCGAAATGATGGCGGTGAGTGCGGATGAAGTGGCCCGGCTCGATTGCAACTTCTATGCATCGTGGCCCGATGCCGGTGTGGGACGTTTCATCGGACTCGATGTGTCGGAACCGGCGATCCGCTACGCGAAGCGGGTCGGACTGATCGACAAGGGTGTGGTGGCGGATCTCGAACGCGATCCGTTGTCGGCGGCGGCGGCGGACACCGTGCATCAGGCCGACGTGCTGTTGTCGACGGGCGCGGTCGGCTATGTCACGGAGCGAACCTATCGCAGTCTGCTCGGCGCACTGGATCGTCCGCCGTGGGTCGTATCGTTCGTGCTGCGCATGTTTCCCTACGACGATATGCGGCGCATGCTCGACCGCTTCGGTCTCGTGACCGAGCATCTCGACGGTGTCACGTTCGTGCAGCGCCGCTTCCGCGACGTCGCCGAGTTCGAACAGAGCCTCGGTGCGCTGGCGGAGCGCGGCGTCGACACGACCGGTTTCGAAGCCGACGGTCTCTTCCAGGCAGATCTGTATGTCTCGCGTCCCGAAGAAGACGTACGGGCGGCGCGCCTCGAAGACATCGTGACGGTCAGCAGCGGACGCAATCGTCCTATCGGTACGCGCTATGTGCAGATCGAAACGGATGAAGGCATGCAGATCGCGCTGGAACCCTAGCGACGATCCGGCCGCCCGCGCGATCTCATGATCGAACTGTCCCACGTCGGCAAGTCGTTCGAAGGCGGCACCAGTGTCGCCGTTCGCGATGTCAGCTTCAGCATTGCAGCGGGCAGTTTCGTCGCCATCGTCGGCGGCTCCGGTTCCGGCAAGACGACCACGCTGAAGATGATCAATCGTCTCATCGAGGCGGACAGCGGCATCGTGCGCGTCGACGGTCAACGCGTCGATGCCCAGGAACCTTTCGCACTGCGACGACGCATCGGTTACGTGTTCCAGGGCATCGGCCTGTTTCCGCATCTGACCGTGGCGGAAAACATCGGCATCACGCCGCAACTGCTCGGCTGGCCGGCGGCGGACATCCGCGAGCGCGCGCTCGAACTGCTCGATCTCGTCGATCTGCCGCGCGATTTCGCGCAGCGCATGCCGGCGGCACTTTCCGGCGGACAGCGCCAGCGTGTGGGCGTGGCGCGTGCGCTGGCGGCGCGTCCCGGCATCATGCTCATGGACGAACCGTTCGGCGCGCTTGATCCCTTGACGCGCGATGCACTCGGCACGAGCTACCGGCATCTGCATGAACAGATGCAGCTCACGACGCTCATGGTCACGCACGATGTGTTCGAAGCCGTGCTGCTGGCCGATCGCATTCTCGTCATGCGCGCCGGGGAAATCGTCGCGGACGGTACGCCGCACGAACTGCTGGGCGATCATCCCGACGCCGACGTGCGCGCGCTCATGGACATGCCGCGCCGTCAGGCGGCACGCGTGAACTCCTTGCTGCGCAACGGCGGTCAGCGGGAATCTCCGCCATGAACGCGCAGTGGGCCGCTGCCTGGCGACTGCTGCCGCAGTATCTCAGCGAGCATGTGGTCCTGAGCGCGGCGGCGCTGGCGCTCGGACTGCTCATCAGCCTGCCGCTGACCATTCTGGCCGTGCGCTGCGCGCGCGTTCGCTGGCCGATCCTGGCCTTTGCCAGCACCATCCAGACCATTCCCAGTCTGGCGCTGCTCGCGCTGTTTTACCCGCTGTTGCTCGTGCTGTCGGCACTGTCGCAGCAACTGTTCGGCCGCGGCTTCGCGGCGCTCGGCTTCCTGCCGTCGCTGCTGGCGCTGACGCTGTATTCCATGCTGCCGATCATCCGCAACGGCGTCGCCGGCATCGTCAATCTGCC
>CAYWHG010000048.1:0-15575 GCA_964457865.1 uncultured Steroidobacter sp. | reverse complement strand
AGGCGCAGCCGCTGGCGCGTGCTGGTCGGCGCCCTGGCGTTGCTGACAGGCGTGGCCATCGCAGCGGTACCGCGTTTCACGACGGCGCCGGTCGACTATGTCATCGGCGCCAAGAACTTTTCGGAGCAGTACATCCTCGCCGATCTGATCTCGCAACGACTCGAAGATGCGGGACAGTCATCGGTGCGACGCACGGGTCTCGGTTCCACGATCGTGTTCCAGGCGCTGGCGCGCAATGAGCTCGACGTCTACGTCGACTACACGGGAACGATCTGGGCTAATGCCATGCATCGCACCGCAACGGCGCCGCGCGCGACCGTGCTCGCGCAGACAGCGCAGTGGCTGCAGGAAGAACACGGCATCACCCTGCTCGGCTCGCTGGGCTTCGAGAATGCATATGCGCTGGCGATGCGTCGCGAGCGTGCCGCCGAACTCGGCATTCACAGCATCGACGATCTGGCGCAGAGAGCACCGCGGCTGACGATGGGCGGTGACCTGGAGTTCTTCGACCGTCCGGAATGGGCCTCGCTCAAACGCAGCTACGGACTGGCCTTCGCCGGTGAACGCCAGTTCCAGGCGACGTTCATGTACCGGGCGGTCGCCAGCGGCGAGGTCGATGTGATTTCGGCATTTTCGAGCGACGGACGCATCGCGGCCGATGATCTCGTCCTGCTGGAGGATCCGCGTCAGGCCCTGCTGCCGTACGACGCCATCGTGCTGCTGGCGCCGCGTCGAGCCGCCGATGTCGTGCTTCGACGGACACTCGAACCGTTGATTGGCGCCATCTCCACAGAGGATATGCAACGGGCCAACCTGAGCGTCGATCGCGATTCGGACAAGTTCACGACCGAAGCCGCCGCCCGCTGGCTGAACGAACAGCTGTAGGGCGCACTGTCACTCTTTTACGACAGCGTTCTCTGTCGCCAGCATCGCGACCCTCGCGATTTTCAGCCTCCGTTCAAGATAGCCCCCGCAGCATCGCTGCCCCGGATGCGCGTAAGCCACGAGGGCAGGAATAGCGGATGACCGTATATTTCCTGCGACATTTGCGGCGCGGCCGGAAACTTGTTGTATTCCGCCGGCGTTATCCACGGATCCGGAACATCGTCCGCCAGGCGGCGATCTGACAGCCATTGGAGTCTTTGCATGCGAATCGCAACCCTGCTCATCGGCCTGCTGCCGCTGTCCTTCGTCGCCGTCACCCACGCCGGCGATGTGCAGGTCACCAGGACGCTGACAGCCACCTTCGCGTCCATCGACCGCAACGGCGACCATCGCATCAGCAAGACGGAAGCCGGCCCTCACAAGGAAATCATCGACCGCTTCGCCTATATCGACGCCGACGGCGACGGTTTCATCACGGTGGATGAACTCGCCGCAAACATGACGGCCAGCTCGGTCGACTGACACTCCCCTGCCACGGGCTGTGCTGCCGGCAGATGAGCATCGTCCTGTTGCAGAGCACCTGCCAGTCACCGATCCAAAGATCAAGAATCTCCACGGGGTGACACGGGGCGAGAAAAGACCCGCAAAAATGCATTCTTCCACCCCCCGTCCCGCGGGATTTCCTTCGGTCATGTTTCCCCGTGTCCCCCGTGGAAATCTTCGATTCTTCTTCGCTGATGCCACTGCGATGCTTAAGTAAGGGCCATTGGACCCAAGTCTTTATCTCTCTGGCCCGCGCCCCGAGTCCCGAGCCCGCCGCGGACTTCCCCAACTACCGCTGGTATTCACCCCACGCTGAGGTAGGCTGCAAAGCACTTACGCCCGCGCGGCCGCCCGAATGTCGACGCACCCCGATTCCGACGATCTCGACCGTACCGACGAGTTGCCCCAGCTCGACGTTGCCGCCTACGAGGCCGAGCATCCCCCGACCCTGACGGATGCCCTGTCGACCACCGATACCTGGCTGGTCGAGAGTTTCGGCGAGCCGGAAACCGAAACGATCGTGCGCACCGGCCAGAGCGGCTTTCCGGTGCCGGGCGGCGTCGACCTGTCCATCAACGTCGAACGCCTGCGCAAGCGCATCGATGCGCTCGAAGCCGAACTGGTGGCGGCACGGCGTGTCCAGCGCGAAACGGAAGAAGCCGCGACGCGTCTGCCCAATGCCGAACGCAGCGAACTCACCGCGCGGCTCTCGGCCGTCGAAGCACAGAACGCGCACCTGCAGAAGCAGGCCGAGATTGCCGAGGCACTGAACCAGCGACTGCAGCAACAGCTGCGCGACCAGGTCGAAACCCACAAGACACAGCTCGCCCGCAGCGACGAGGCCCGCGAAACCGACCGCCAGGCCGCGGAACGGCACCGTATTGCTCTGGAGCAGCAGCTCGAACGCAGCACCGCCAGTTTCACCGGTACTGCCGACGAATACGCGCGGCTGCGCCGGGCGCTGGAGGAAGCGCGCGAACTGGCGTCGGCACGCGCGCGCCAGATCGACGAACTGCAGCGCGCCGTCATCGCCGAGAACGGCAAGGCCCACGCACTGGGACGCAATCTCGCCGCGAAGCTCGCCGACTACGACATCCTGTCTTCGATGGTGTCGCAGCGCAACGCCACCATTGCATCGCTCGAAACATCGCGCGAGGAACTCAACGAACAGTTGCAGCAGGCCTTTGCCGATGCACATCGCATGAATGCGCTGCTGGAGGACGCCAACCAGCGTGCCGCCTCCAGCGACCGCCTCGCCGCCGATGTCGCGGCGCGCGACGAGCAGATCGCGCAGCTCGGTCTGGAACTGGAGGCGTTGCGACATCAGGAAGCACAGTCGCAGCTCACCCGGCAGGCGCTGGAGGAGAATCTGCGCGACGCTGCCGCACGCTCCGTGACAGAAGACGAACGCCGGGACATCCTGCAGGCGCGAATCCGCGAGCTTGAGGATTCGCTGACGTCCCTCACGCAGGACCGCGACGAAGTGCAGCGCGTGCGCCAGGCGCTCGAAGCGGATCTGAACGAGGCGTCGTCGCGGTCGGTCGGCGAGCAGGAGCACCATCGTGCGTTGCTCGCGCAGATCGGCGAACTGGAGTCGGCGCTCGCGGCCATGACCGGGGAACGCGACGCACTGACGCTGGTGTCGCAGGAACTCGAAACGCGCACGGCCGAACTGGCGCGGACCAGCGCGGAACTCGCCGCAGAACTCGCCGATGTGAAACGCGATGCCGTTACCGTCTGGTCGGAACTGCAGAGCCAGTCGGGCGTCGCCAGCGCGCGCCAGCAGGAACTGGCCGAGGCACACGCCGCCATCGAGGAACTGCAGCGCTCGAACGACGAACTGCGCCACAAGGTCGAACGCCTGCACGCCGTCTCGAGCGACGACACGCAACTGCTCAACGAGCGCACCGCCGAACTCGCACGGGCCCGCGTCGAGGCCCAGGAACTCGGCGCGGCGATCCAGGGGCTGGAATCGTCGCTGCGCGCCCGCGACACGCTGGTCGAAAACCTGCGTGCGGAGATCCGCACGGCGCAGGACGAGCGCGGCATCATGTCCGAGCAACTCGGCAAAGCCCGCGCGCGGGTCAAGACCATGACCCAGCAACTGTTCAACCGCGACAATCGCATCGCGACGCTGAAAGCGGATCTTGCCGTGCACATCGAAGCACTGGCTGCCATCCGGCAGGACGTCGATCGCATGAGCCCGGATGCGGAAGAAATCCCGGGCGCGCTGCCGCTCGAGCGTTTCCTCGAACCCGTCGATCACGAAGGCGATCCGATCCTGCTCAATCGCCGCGTCATGACCATCGGACGCACCAACGACAACGACATCTTCATTCCATCGAAGATGATCAGCCGGCATCACGCGCGGCTGCTGGTCGGCCCCAATGCCGTCATCGTCGAGGATGCCGGCAGCACCAACGGCTGCTACGTGAACGATCAGCTCGTGAAGCAGCATGTGCTGCATGAAGGCGACGTGCTCGCCATCGGCGATCTCAAGTTCCGGCTCGGCGTCCGTCCGGCAAGCGCAGCCGGCGGCGGCGAAGTCGTGGCGTTCAGTCCAGGTCGTCGCCGCGACGACTGACGGTCGACGCGCAGCGCCGGCCGTTCCCGTTTCTCGCCAATACCGCAGAAATCCGCGCACGCGCGTCGCAGCGCTTCAGGTGTGATGCAGACCGTCATCCACCGGAGTCCAGGCATGGAACGCCGCCACTTTCTCGGATCGCTGCTGCTGCTCGGCAGCGACGCCCTCGCAGCGACGGCGACCCCGTTGCTGCTGGCGAATGTCTTCCATGACGGCATTCGCGTGACGGATTACTGGGTCAGCGAGAAGTACGACGGCATGCGTGCACTCTGGAACGGACGCGAGCTGCTGAGTCGCGCCGGGCACCGCATCGCGGCGCCGTCCTGGTTCGTCGCGCATCTGCCGGACATCGTGCTCGACGGCGAACTGTGGATCCGCCGCGGCGGATTCGAGGAAGTCATGGCGACGGTGCGCGATAGCCATCCCGACGATGCCGCCTGGCGGCGCGTGCGCTACATGGCTTTCGATCTGCCGCAACACCCGGGTTCCTTCGGTGCGCGCCTTGCGGAGCTGCGACGGATCGGTGACTCGGCAGGAGCATCGTCCTTCGAGGTCGTAGCGCAGTCGCGCGTGACCAGCCGCGCAGCGCTGTTCGCGCAGCTGGACCGGGTGACCGCCGCGGGCGGCGAAGGCCTGATGCTGCATCGGGACGATTCGGTGTACCGCGCCGAACGCAGCGACGACCTGCTCAAGCTGAAGCGTCAGCAGGACGCCGAAGCACAGGTCGTCGGCCACCTGCCCGGCAAGGGCAAGTACGCGAACCTGCTCGGTGCACTGCGCGTACGGCGCGCGGACGGACTGGAGTTCAACATCGGCAGCGGACTCACCGACGAACAGCGACGTCAGCCGCCGCCCATCGGCAGCTGGATCACTTACGGGTTTCAGGGCGTCACCGCGAACGACGTGCCACGGTTCGCACGCTTCCTGCGAATGGCCAGTGCACCGTGAAACGGAGCTGTTGTCCGTCCATCGATGACCTGATTATGTGATGCGATGATTACGCTCGAAGTGACATTCGTGACATGAATCCACTGCAGGCCGATCTGCGGGTAATGCTTCGTGAGAGTTACGGCGATTGGCGCATGGACATGGATTTCCCACACTTTATGCTGCCGACCCATGAGCGGCTGCACGTTCCCCACAGGCCACCTGGTCGGTTTCTTTTCCAGCGATGCCGAGCGAATCCGGACGGTGGCGGCATTCATCGCCGCCGGCATCGCCGCCGACGAAACCTGTCTGGTCATCGTGACGGCCGACTCCGGCATCGCGTTGCGGACGGAACTGCGACGGCTCGGCTTCGATACCGAATCGCTGACGGCGCGCTATCAGTACATCGAGCTCGATGCCCGCACGCTGCTGTCGCAGTTCCTGGACGACAATCGCTGCGATCGCCAGCGGTTTCATCGACTGCTCGACACGCTGATGCGCCAGGCGCTGTCGCGCGGCCAGCCGGTGCGCGCCCACGGTGAAATGGTGAGCGTGCTGGTCCGCGACGGCATGGCGGAAGCCGCGCTCCAGCTCGAAGAACTCTGGAACGAGTTCAGCCGCGAGCATCGCTTCACCATTCTCTGCAGCTATTCGATGGCCGCCGTCGATGACGTGCGCGACACGCCGCGCTTCGGCGAACGCCTCCGCGCATTGCACAGCCACGTGGTGTCCTGACCCTGCGCCCATTGTCAGCCCCGCGCTGACCGGCCGATACTCCGCTCCCCGTTAGGCCGCTGCGGAAATGCCCGTGACCCAGTCCTCGACCCTGCTCGGAACGCCGCTGTCTCCCTCCGGCACGCGCGTCATGCTGCTGGGCGCGGGTGAACTCGGCAAGGAAGTCGCGATCGAGCTGCAGCGCTTCGGTTGCGAAGTGATCGCCGTCGATCGTTATGCGAATGCACCCGCCATGCAGGTGGCGCATCGCTCGCATGTCGTCAACATGCTCGATGGCCAGGCGCTGCGTGCGGTCATAGAGCAGGAGCGGCCGCAGCTCATCGTTCCCGAAATCGAAGCCATCGCCACGCCGGCGTTGCTGGAACTGGAAGCGGAAGGATTCACTGTCATTCCGACCGCGCGTGCGGCGCGCCTCACGATGGATCGCGAAGGCATTCGCCGACTGGCCGCCGAACAGCTCGGACTGCGAACCTCGCCCTACCGCTTTGCCGACACGCGCGAACAGTACGAAGCGGCGGTGCGCGAAATCGGCATGCCGTGCGTCGTCAAACCGGTGATGAGTTCCTCGGGCAAGGGACAAAGCACCGTGCGTTGCGCCGCCGACGTCGGGCCGGCGTGGGACTATTCGCAGCAGGGCGGCCGCACCGGTGGCGGTCGCATCATCGTCGAAGGATTCGTCGAGTTCGATTACGAAATCACGCTGCTCACGGTCCGCCACAACAGTCACACGAGCTTCTGCGATCCGATCGGGCACCTGCAGGTCGACGGCGACTATCGGGAATCGTGGCAGCCGCAACCGATGAGCACCGCCGCACTGGCGGAATCGAAACGTGTTGCCGCAGCCGTCACCACCGAACTGGGCGGCAATGGCGTGTTCGGCGTCGAACTCTTCATCGCGGGCGACCAGGTCTATTTCAGCGAAGTGTCGCCGCGCCCGCACGACACCGGGCTCGTCACGCTGATCTCGCAGGATCTGTCCGAGTTCGCGCTGCACGCGCGTGCCATCCTCGGCCTGCCGATTCCAGCGATCCGCCAGCGCGGACCGGCCGCGTCCTGCGCGTTGCTGGTCGACGGCGATTCGAACAACATCGAATTCGGCAACGTCGATCGCGCGCTCGCCGAACCGGACACCGCCCTGCGCCTGTTCGGCAAACCCGAAGTCCGCGGTCATCGCCGCATGGGCGTCTCGCTCGCCCTCGGCAAGGACATCGAAGACGCCCGCACCAGGGCGCGTGCCATGACCCAACTGCTCGTCGCTGGCGTCAATCTCAGGTAAGAGATCGGAGTTTCACACGGAGATCACGGAGGGCACGGAGGTCCAGAAGAAGAAATCAGAGT
Organism: uncultured Steroidobacter sp.; assembly: GCA_964457865.1. Taxonomy (GTDB): domain Bacteria; phylum Pseudomonadota; class Gammaproteobacteria; order Steroidobacterales; family Steroidobacteraceae; genus Steroidobacter. The sequence continues at coordinate 8,563 of CAYWHG010000048.1, read as the reverse complement.
ATCTCCACGGGGCATCACGGGGGATAAGAATCTCTGTCTGTTCCGGAACCCCGTGTTTCCCCGTGCTCCCCGTGGAGATTCTCTTCTCTTGGATCTCCGTGTCCTCCGTGATCTCCGTGTGAAACTCCGGCCGCTTTGTCCGAATTCGGACTTGCGGCCGGCCAATCCCCGGCGACAATCAGCAGCCGCTTTCAGTCGAGGTTTCCATGGCCGCTGCTCCGGACAACGTCGCACCGCCTGTGGCCGTGACGACGAGTGCCTGGTTGACGCCGCTGGAGTTGCTGGCGCTCGGCGCGATCTGGGGCGCGTCGTTCCTGTTCATGCGAATCGCCGCGAAGGATTTCGGTGCGTTCGCACTCGTCGAAGTGCGACTCGCGCTGGGCGGATTGATCCTGTCGCCGTTCCTGTGGCGCGAGCGCAAGCGCATCACCGGCAAGCTCTGGTGGAAGATCGCGGGCATCGGCGCAATCAACTCGGCTGTTCCGTTCACCCTGTTTGCCTGGGCGGCGCAGCGCGCACCTGCGGGCATCGGTGCGATCAGCAACGCCACGGCGGCGATGTTCACCGCGCTCATTGCGTTCCTGTACTTCGGCGAGCGCATCAACACGCGCCGTGCCATCGGCCTCGCCGCGGGATTCATCGGTGTCGTGGTGCTCGCCAGCGGCAAGACCAGCGGCGCAAGCGTCTGGCCGGCGGCACTCGCGGGAACGTTCGCGGCATTCCTGTATGGCATCGGCGCCAACCTGCTGCGCAAGCATCTCTCCGGCATTCCCGCCGGTGCCAATGCCTCTGCGACGCTGCTGTGCGCCGCCGTCCTGCTGTCGCCGTTCGCGATTGCCACCTGGCCGGATCACGCCGTGCCGACGCTGTCGTGGGCCAGCGCCATCATGCTCGGCGTGCTCTGCACCGGCATTGCCTACATGCTCTACTACCGGCTGATCTACCGCATCGGTGCGCCGCGCGCCTCGACGGTCACATACCTGGTGCCGCTGTTCGGCGTGCTGTGGGCCTGGCTACTGCTCGATGAACCAGTGACCTTCAGCATGGCACTGGCCTGCGCGCTGATTCTCGGCAGCGTGGCATTGAGTCAGCAGCGCGTCGCGAAGTAGGAGATCCATGAGAGCCGCAAAGACCGCATAAAAGAGATGAAATATGGATCCGGAAAGAAGTATTCCCCTTCTTTTATGCGGTCTTTGCGGCTCTTCTCCCGCTCAGGCCTGCGAAACTCGTACATGAATCGATCCGTCCGGCGACGCAATCCCGGACGTCACGAGCGATGCACGGCTCACTCTTCATGACTCTCTTTGCAGTACATGCGCGTAACACACCGATCCCAGGCCGACCATGTGGGCAACGCCGATGCGTGCGTTCGGCTGCTGCCGTACACCGGACTCATGGCGTAACTGCTGAGTGATCTCCGCGATCTGCCCGACGCCGGTCGGGCCGATGGGATGACCCATCGCGATCAAGCCACCGGACGGACTCACGGCACAACGGCCGCCGATATCGAAGGCGCCTTCCCTGAGCCAGTGCACGGCCTGTCCCTCGGGACACAGTCCGGCGGCTTCGGTGTAGAGCAGTTCTTCGATGGCGAAGGCGTCGTGCACTTCAAGCACATCGATGTTGCGCGGTTCGACCTGCGCATCGGCGAGCGCGGCAGCGATGGTTTCGCGCGTCAGTGTCGCGTCCGCATCGGCGCCTGCGCCGGGCCGTTCGCTGCGTGCGGCGGAACTTGCGACACGCACGGCACGCGATGCGTCGAGATGCAGCTGTGTAATGGCTTCCGCCGAGGCGACGATGACCGCCGCCGCACCCTCGCCCACCGGACAGCACTGCAGCGACGTGAGCGAACCGGATACGGGCGTGCCGGCAAGAATCTCGTCGAGCGAACGTTCCTTCTGGCGCTGCGCATGCGGATTGCGTGCGCCGTTGCGATGGTTCTTCACCGCGACCCGCGCCACGTCCTCGTGCTTCACGCCATGGCGCCGCGTGTATTCGTCGGTGAGGAGTGCGAAGTGCGTGAAGGGCACGATGGCATCGTCGGCGAGATGGCCGATGCCGGTCTTCGTGTAGCCGCGCTGCATGTTCGCGCGCTTGTCGACACCGACGGCCAGCACGACATCGCTGATGCCCGCGGCGACTTCGATGCAGGCATGACGAAACGCCGCGGACCCGGACGCGGAGGCATTTTCGATATGCACCAGCGGCTGTCCGGTGGCGCCGAGGTGCCGCAGCATCGCGCGGCCCGCGGCCATGCCGAGCAACGCTGTGCCGATGTACGAGCCTTCGACCTGCGGCCAGTCGAGTCCCGCATCGGCGAGCGCGGTGCGGATCGCCGTGAGTCCGAGCGTCACGTAACTCGTTTCCGACGGATGCTGGTAGCGATGCCAGCCGATGCCGACGACATACACCGGCCGCAGCTCGCGCAGCGGTCTGCTCACGAGTTCGTCCCCTCGGCCTGAAACCGCAGATCCAGCGCGGGACCGGACGGAACGAGCACGGCCCGGACCCGGCTGCCTGCGGTTGGCACCGGCTCCGTCAGCAACGTGCGCACGACGGGACCGTCATCCAGCGCCACGGTCCCCACAGTGAAAGGCGCGGGGCGCGAGACGTCTGCATGCAGATGCACCATGGCCGAGGCCACCAGGCGACCGACACCGGCCAGCTCCCACGGCTGGGGATCGACGAGCCCGCAGCGCTCGCAGCCGAACGTCTGGAAGGGGAAGAACACATGGCCGCAAGCGCATTTGCCGCCAAGAAGCACGACGTTCCCCGCGGGATCACGTGCATAGAGCGTCGGTTTGAGCAGCGGGCTATCCATGGGAGTGGTCATCTATTTATTTGTTGACGAACAAACAAACGCATCCTAAGGTCGCCGGCGATCAAGGCACAACTCCCTTTTTGCTGATGACTGCAGGCATGGCCGACCCCGCACGCAAGCCCCGCCGGACCCACACCGCACGTCGCGAAGAAGCCGAAGCCCGGATGATCGACGCGGCGGTCCGGATCGTGGCGGAACGCGGCCTGGAGGAACTGACCCTGGCCGGGTGCGGCGAAGCCGCCGGCTACAGCCGCGGGCTCGCGGCCCATTACTTCGGCTCGAAGGAACATCTGTTCTCCGCCATCGCCAGGCACATCGTCGCGGACTATTCGCATCGCCTGCGCGCCGGCAGCCGGCGCCTGCCCGGACTGGAAGGTCTGCTGGAGAGCGTCGCTTTCTATATCGACAGCGGCCGCGACAACGTCGTCGTGCTGCGGGCATTTCATGCCGTGCTCGGCTCGGCACTGAAGCAGGCGCCGCTGTCGGCGGAAATCGCGGCACTGAATCACCACTCCATCGCCGCCTTCGCCGAGCCGATCCGCCGCGGCATCGAGCGCGGCGAAATCCGTCGCGATGTCGATCCCATGGCGCAGGCCGCGATGATCGTCGCCGCGCTGCGCGGCGTGATGACGCAATGGCTGCTCGATCCAACGCGCACCGACCTCGACACCATCAAGGCGGAATACCTGAGATCGTTGCGTCGCGGACTCGCGTCATGAGTCCGAACCCCGGCAGCCTCGAACACTGGGCGAGCGAGCGTCCGGAGACGACGGCCCTTGTCGAAGATGCGCGCTCGATCACCTGGCGCGAATGGAACGGAGCGGCCGACCGCGTCGCTGCCGGACTCGCCGCGCATGGCGTGGTCGCCGACGACATCGTCGTGCTGCGCACGCAGATCCGCATCGAGTGGGCGATTCTTGCTTCGGCGCTGGCGAAGCTCGGCTGCCGGTTGCTGGGATTGAACTGGCGACTGACGCCGGCGGAAACGCAGTATGTGCTGGCCAACAGCGGTGCGCGGGCTTTCATCTGCGACGACGCCGATCCCGCGCTGCTGCTGCCGGCATTGAGCGGGCTGCCGATCCAGGTGCGTGTCTCGATCGATGCCCAGGCCACGGGCTTCACGCACTTCAGCCAACTGCTGCAATTCGCGCCGGAGCCGCGCTGCTCGCGGGGCGATCCGCCGCTGATCGTCTACACCTCCGGTACCACCGGCCTGCCGAAGGGCGTGGTGATGGGCGCACGCTCGCAGCACTTCACGCCCGAGCAGGTGCTGGAGTATCAGCGCGACATCCGTCCGGCGAACGCGACTCCCGTCGACGAACGCGTGGTGCTGGTGACCATGCCGATGCATCACGGCGCCGGACCCGCGCAGATGTGGGGCGCGCTGCGCGCGGGCCGCAAGGCGGTGCTGCTGCGTCGCTTCGATCCGCAGATCGCGCTGCGCCTGATCGCCGCGCATCGCATCACCGACTGGAATGCGGTGCCGACGATGATGAAACGCATCGCCGGCCTGCCGCGCGACGTGCTCGCACAGTACGACGTAGGTTCGATCCGCCACCTGAGTGTCGGCGCCGCGCCGGTGCCGTTCGCGCTCAAGGAATGGATCCTCGGTCACTTCGGCGAGCACGTGCTGAGCGAAGGCTATGGTTCGACCGAAACCGGCATGATCACGCGCCTGCCGCCGGACATGCAGCGCGCCAGGCCCGGCTCCAGCGGCAAGCCGTTCAGGCAAGTGTCGATCGAGATTCGCGATGCCGCAGGCCGCGCACTGCGGGCCGGTCAGGTCGGCGAATTGTGGGTGCGCACGCCGACGACGCTCGCGCAGTATCTGAACGGCGCGGCACTCGATGCCGACAAGCTCGATGCAAACGGCTATTTCCGCGTCGGCGATGTCGGCTATCTCGACGACGACGGCTTCCTGTTCCTCACCGATCGCAGCACCGATCTCATCATCTCCGGCGGCGTCAACATCTATCCCGCAGAGATCGAGGCCGCGCTGCTGCGGCATCCTGCGATCCAGGATGCGGCCGTGATCGGCATCCCCGATGAAGAATTCGGCGAGCAGGTCCGCGCCTTCGTCGAACTGAAACCGCAGACGCATGCGACGCCGCAGGAACTGCACGCCTTCGCCGCGGCGCATCTCGCCTCGTACAAGCGTCCGAAATCCATCGAACTCATCGCCGAACTGCCGCGCAACACGATGGGCAAGATCCTCAAGCGGGAGCTGCGCGACCCCTACTGGAAACACCGGGAAAGACAGGTATGAACGATCTGCTCACACTCGAAGGCCGCGTCGCATTGATCACGGGCGCGGGCCAGGGCATCGGCCGACAGGTCGCGCTGCACTTCGCGGCGCACCGTGCCGCCGGCATCGTCGTGAACGATTTCGTGCTGGAACGCGCGCAGGCGGTGGCCGGGGAAGTGCAGCAACTCGGCGGCCAGGCCATCGCCGTGCAGGCGGATGTCACCGATCTCGCCGCAGTGAAAGACATGGTCGCCCAAGGTGCGGCTGCCTTCGGCAAGGTCGACGTGCTGGTGAACAATGCCGGCAATGCCGGTGCCGAACCTTCGCCGGAGGCGCGAAAGCCGTTCTGGGAAGTCGGCCCCGAGGCGTGGAACAGCTACATCGGCGTGAATCTCTACGGCGTCATCAACTGCACCGGCGCCTGCATCCCCGGCATGATCGAACGCCGCAGCGGCCGCATCGTCACCATCATCTCGGACGCCGGCCGCATGGGCGACAGCGGCATGGAAATCTATGCCGGCGCGAAAGCCGGCGCGGCCGGCTTCACGCGCGCGGTGGCGCGCACGCTGGGCCGGCACATGATCACCGCGAATTGCATTTCCATCGCTGCGACGCTCACGCCCGCCATCGAAGCGCGTCTCAAGGCTGATCCCGAACGGCTGAAAAAGATGATGGAGAAATACGTCATCCGCCGGCCGGGCCGGCCCGACGATGTCGCGAACATGGCGCTGTATCTCGCCTCCGAGGCCAGTGCCTGGATCACCGGGCAGACGTATCCGGTGAATGGCGGCTATTCGTTCGCGTTGTGATGAGGCATCCATGAACACCACCGAACAGCGCATCCTCACCGAACGTCGCGAATCCATCCTGGTCGTGACGATCAATCGTCCGCAGGCACGCAATGCCTTCGATGGCGAGACGTCGATCCAGATGAACGCGGCGATGGACCTGCTCGACAACGACGACAGTCTGTTCGTCGGCGTCATCACCGGTGCAGGCGGCACGTTCTCGGCAGGCGCCGATCTGAAGGAAGTCGCACGCGGCACGCGCCCCGAGCGTCCGCCGCGCGGCGGCTTCGGTATCTTCGTCACGCCACCGCGCAAGCCGCTGATCGCCGCCGTCGAAGGTTATGCGATCGGCGGCGGACTCGAACTGTGTCTCGCCTGCGATCTGATCGTCGCGGCACGCGATGCGAAGTTCGGATTGCCCGAAGTGCGGCACAACGTCGTCGCCATCGGTGGCGCGCTGTTCCGCTTGCCGCGACGCGTGCCGTATCACCTCGCCATGGAGCTGGCGCTGACGGGCGAACTGCGCGATGCCGCGTTCTTTCAGCAGCTCGGCATCGTCAACCGGATCGTCGAGCCGGGCGCGGCGCTGGACTCCGCCATCCAGTTTGCAGAATCGCTGCTCGTCAACGGACCAATCGCACTGTCGGCCACCAAGGAGATTGTCCGGCGCTCGGCCGACTGGACGGAGGAAGAAGCCTGGCGCGAACAGATGGTCTATGCGCGACGCACGGTGGATTCGGAAGATCGTCAGGAAGGATTGCGGGCGTTCGCGGAGAAGCGTCGGCCGGTATGGAAGGGAAGATAGACCGCACCCCCACCCGCGCTGTGCGCGACCTCTCCCTGCGGGAGAGGTGAAGAACTCACGCTTCGACGTTGCGCAGAAAAGCGTGATCGACTGCCTGCTGCGGCGAATGACCCTGGTCGTAGTAGGTACGCCAGGCATCCCAGTCGATGTCGTTCTCGCCGATGTCCTGCAGCACTTCCGGAAAATCGCTGCGAATCGCCGCGACGACACCCTGCCGCCACTGGGTCCAGGTATCGCCCCATTCCGTCGTCGAAATTGCGTATGCCATCGTCGTCCTTCCGGGATGATGCCGGGCCTCATCCTGCCAACCGTTCATTGAGATCGCGTGACATCGGTGCGATGAAACGCCGGGTCGCATTTCGTGTTCCCGCATCAGCCGGAATTTATTCGACAGCGCCCGCCCGCAAGATTCCATGATTTTGCGGTATACATCCATCACTTGCAGTTACCTGATCAATGAATTGCACGCTGAGGCATTCCCTGATCCCTGGACGCCTGAACCCGTTGCGGGGTCAATCTGGTGCCGTTGCAGTCACAACGAGTCGCACGGAAGTCACGCGGCGGTCGCGCATGTTGCGCCGCACTGCAGGAAGGAAGTTGGAGTCGGAGTAACCGCAAAGAACGCATAGAACGCATAGACGGAAAGGCAGTCTGGAATTTTCTCCTGTTCCTTTTCTCTGTTTTGCGTTCTATGCGTTCTTTGCGGTTACTCCGACTCTTGCTCCGTCACGAGCTTGTACCCCGCACCGGGCGTGGTCTGCAGCACGCGGGGCGAGGCGGGATCGTCTTCGAGTTTCTTGCGCAGGCGATAGATGAGCTGCTTGAGCGTGCGACGCTCGCGCGCGGTGGCGCGACCCCAGACGTGGTTGAGCAGGCGTTCGGCGGTGACGGTGCGGCCCGGACTCGTGACCAGCAGTTGCAGCGCCTTCGTCTCCAGCGGTGTCAGGCTGAGCGGCGTTGCATTGCCGATCCGCAGGGTGTGTCGATCGAGATCGAGATGCACGTTGCCGGCCTCGATCGCGCCGGGACTGAGGCTCGCGCCGCGGCGCACCAGCGCGCGTACCCTCGCGATCAACGCGCGCGGGCTGAACGGCTTTCGCACGTAATCATCGGCGCCCGCATCGATGGCGGCGACCAGGTCGTCTTCCTGGTCGCGCACGCTCAGCATCATGATCGGCACGGTCGAGCTGGTGCGGATGGCGCTGCACACCTCGAGTCCGTTGGGCGGCGGCATGTTCACGTCGAGCAGCACGAGATCCGGCCGCTGTGCGGCAAATACCTGCAGCGCCCCGGGTCCATCCGCCGCCGTGCACACCTCGAACCCCGCCTGATGCAGCGTGAATCCGATGAGTGCGCGCAGATCGGCGTCGTCATCGGCGATCAGCACCTTGAGCTGTGCGGGAGATGGACTGAAGTCGACACTCATGTGATCAGGCTCGTTCCGTGGCAAGCAGCGTGGCGAGGGCTTCGGCGTGCGTGCGCAGTTCGCCGACGGCCGTCGCCTCCCAGTGATCGGCCCGCAGCATCGGGCCGACATAGAACAGGTGCGGGCCGGGCCAGCCGTCCGCGTCGATCACGGCGCCCTTCGGCCCGGTGCGCAGTCCGAGACCGAACGGGTCCGCCACGCACAGGCCGCGCTGCAGCAGGTTGCGCCACAGCGGTTCGGGCGAACGCGCGATCGAATAATCAGGACCGGTGCAGTTGATGACCTTGTCGACGACCAGCGAGGTCGGCTGCGCGGCATGGCGCGGTCGCCACGTCACTTCGATACGCCCCGCGCGCGGCTCGAAACGCTGAATGCGGCCGGCGTGAATCTGCAACTGACCGGCGCTGCGCAGCACATCGATACGCTGCAGGATCTCGGGCGGCAGACGATGCCGATGCACGTCCCACTGCGCACGCAG
>CAYWHG010000047.1:0-28911 GCA_964457865.1 uncultured Steroidobacter sp. | reverse complement strand
GGCCTAACCATCGGGAGAGGGTTCATGAGCGTCACGGTCAATACGTTTCCGCCGGTCCACGCCTTCAATTCATCGCGGGCCTGGACACTGGCGGTCATAGTGCTGATTCATGCGGGATTTTTCTGGGTGCTGTCGTCGGGACTCGCGCGCTCCATCGTGGCCGTGGTGCTGCCGCGGACCGATGTCGTCGTCATCGAGCCGGCAAAGAAAACGCCACCGCCGCCGCACGAAGTGGCGGAGCCGGTCATCGAGCGGGCCTATGTCCCGCCGATCTTCAATCCCGATTTCACTCCGCCTGCACCGGACAGCTCGGCGCTGCAGCAGGTCACGCAGGATCCGAATCCGCTGCCGCCGCCCGTGACCACGATGCCGGTTCGTCCCGCGCCTATGGAGATTGCGCCGCAGATCGATGCACGCCGCGGATTGAGCGAACCCGTCTATCCGCCCGCCATGATCCGGCAGGGCGCCGTCGGAACCGTGGTGCTGGCCGTGCAGGTGCTGGAGAACGGCCGCGTCGGTGACGTGCGTGTCGAGCAGTCCAGCGGTTACGCGCAACTCGACCAGGCGGCGCTGCGTGAAGCGAAGCGGTGGCGATTGATTCCCGGAACCCGCGATGGCGTGCCGGTGGCGTTGTGGAAACAGATTCCGATCACGTTCCGGCTGCAGGAGTGAGGGGAGCCGACTGAAGCCCGGTGGCACTGCATTGAGCACTGAACGATTTGAAGAGCTGTCGGCGAGTGCGTCCCTTCCTCCGCGGAGCGGAGGAAGGACAGGATGGGGGTGCGTGAATAAGCTGCGAAGTTTACGTTGCTACCCCCTCCCTAACCCTCCCCCGCTGCGCGGGAGGGGATCGGACGAGAAACGATTTCCGGATCACACCAGCGCTGTCTTGAACAGCGCAAGCAACCGCCCCCACGCCTTTTCCGCCTGCGCTTCGTCATACACGCGCGAGTCCGGCGGACACCAGCCGTGCATCGCGGGATACACCTCGATCTCCGCGGGCAGCTTCGCGGCGGCGAAGGTCTCGCGCAGTACATCCTTCGCATCGGGCTGCTTCTCGTCGTCGTTCTGCGCGATGGCGAACAGGTAATGCGCCTTCATCTTCGACACCAGCAGGTGCGGACTGTCGGGCTTGTCGGTGACGAGACCGCCGCCGTGGAACGAGGCGCCCGCGCCGACACGATCCGGCAACGTCGCGGCCGTGCGCATCGTGAGCGGACCACCCATGCAGTAACCGGTCGTGCCGATCTTCTTCTTGGTGTCGACCGCGGACTGGGCATCGAGCCAGCCAATGAAGGCAGTGGCATCGGTCGTCGCCGTCGTCGCACTCAGTGAACCTGCCAGACCCATGAGAGTCGTGCGCGTGGCGGGATCGCTGAAGTCCGCTTTCTCCGGCGAAGTCGGCGCCTTCTTTGTCCGGTAGAACGGATTGACCGTGAGTACGGCATAGCCGGACTCGGCGAGGCGCCTGCCCATGTCACGGAATGTCGGGCGCAGGCCGAAGATATCGGGCCACACCAGCACCGCGGGATGCCTGCCTTCGGCCGGATGCACGAAATGCGCATCGCAGACGCCGTCCGCAGTCTTGATCTCGACCTCGGCTTCCTTCACCGCGACTGCGGCGCCGGCCAGCGGCGGCAGCATCATGGTGAGGCTGGTGCCGACCGCGATGGCGCCGAACCTGCGTCGCGACAGTTCCCTGGCGCGCAGCTCATACTCGACCATGTCATCGAATGAATCGTTGTCGCACATTGCGGGCGTTCCTCGGGTCGGGTCGTGAAGGGGCGAAAATCTTGCGCCGATGTCCGCGCCCACTGCAACCTCCTTGACGTTCTCCTGTCACTCGCCGTCGCAGCCCTGTGTTCATCTATGATCCAGGCAGAACGAAGGTCGTCGCACGACACGAGGGGGCGGATGCGGTATCTCAACTGGATCGCGGCGCTGGCCGGCGCAGTGATGATGGTCGGCGGCTGTTCGCGCGAAACCGCTGCGCCAGCCCCATCGCCGGAAGTCGTGGCGCGGGCGCAGACCTTGAAGCCGGCGGATTCGCGCCTGGACAAGCTCTATCAGCAATCGTGCCGTACCTGTCACACGACCGGTGCCGGCGGTGCGCCGCTGACAGGCGATCGCACCACATGGGACAGCCGCTGGAGCCGCGGCATCGACACGTTGCGATCGAGCACGCTGCGCGGTCTCAATGGCATGCCGCCGGGCGGACAATGCTTCGCCTGCACGCCACACGATTACGACGCATTGATTCGCTTCATGGCGGGCCGGGAACAGGAGTAGTCATGCCGTCGCGTCGTGCGCTGTTCCTGGGGCTGGGTGCCATTGCAGCGACCGGTGGTGCCGTCGGCGGTTATGCCGCATGGCGCACACGCGAACTGCCGGAGCCGGCGAGCCCGCCGGACACCGATGCGCAGGGACGGCTGCTGTGGAAGAACTGGTCGGGCATCCAGTCGTCCTATCCCGCCGAGCGCTGGGCGCCGGCCAGCGAAGACGAACTGATCGCATCGATTGCGCAGCGTCCCGGTCCGGTTCGCGCCGTGGGCTCCGGGCATTCCTTCATGCCGCTGGTGCCGACCTCGGGCACGCTGCTGACGCTCGATGGCCTCACCGGACTCATCGATCACGACGCATCGACTGCTTCGTTCCACGCGGGCACGCGACTCGGCGATGTCGGTCCCGCGCTCGCGGCCATCGGGCAGGAAATGCCCAATCTGCCCGACATCAACAAGCAGTCGCTGGCCGGCGCCATCGCGACTGGCACGCACGGCACCGGCCGGCATTTCCGTGCAGTCCATGGCGAACTCACGTCGCTGCGGCTGGTGACGGCAGCAGGCGAAGTCATCGATTGTTCGGCCACGCAACGCAGCGAAGTATTCGATGCGGCGCGCGTCAGCCTCGGCGCCTTCGGCATCGTCACGCGCATCGGCCTGCGCAACCGGCCGCTGGCCCGCATCCGCAAACGCACGCACGTGGTACAGCTCGATGCGGCGCTGGAGCAGTGGCCCGAGTTGATCGTCCAGCATCGCAATGTCGAGTTCTATGCCGTGCCGTTCACCGGGCTCGCGCTGGTGATCGCCTGCGATGAAACCACCGAGCCGGTGCAGCCGCGCGGACCCGACACGGATGTCGAAGGACTGATGGGCCTGAAGCAACTGCGCGACCTGTTCGGATTCTCGAACCGGCTGCGGCGTCGCATCGCGCAGTCGCAGATGGCGAATCTGCCGCCGGAAGAAGCCATCGATGAAGGCTGGAAGCTGCTGTCGAGCGATCGGCCGGTGCGCTTCAACGAGATGGAATTCCATCTGCCGCTGGAGAACCAGATCACGGCACTGCGCGAAGTCATTGCAGCCATCGAGCGGCATCGGCCGGACGTGTTCTTTCCGATCGAAGTGCGCGTCATCGAAGCCGACGATGCGTGGCTGTCGCCGTTCTTCGGCCGCTTGAGCGGTTCGATCGCCGTGCATACCTGGTACAAGGACGAGTACCGGTTCATGTTCGATCTCATCGAACCGATCCTGCGGCGGCACGGCGGGCGGCCGCACTGGGGCAAGCTCAATTCGCTCCAGGCAGCGGATTTTGCGGCGCTGTATCCGAAGTGGCGCGAGGCGATGGCCGTACGTCGCGAACTCGATCCGCACGGCCGCTTTCTCAACGACTACCTGAAAACGGTGCTGTCATGAGCGGACGTCTGCTGACTCGGCGCAATGTGCTTGTCGGCGCGGGTGTTGCCGCAGCGGCGGGTGTACTGCTGCCGCGCGAGCGGGATCGCGGCGGAGCGCACGACGACTATTTCGCTGGATTGTCACAGGCGCTGCAGGCAGCCGGCGTCGCGCAGCCCGTGCTGGTGATCGACCGCGCGCGACTGAAAAAGAACATCGCCGCCGCCAGCGAGACGCTGCGCGCGAAACAGTTGCCGTTGCGCGTCGTGTTGAAGTCGCTGCCGTCGCCACGCCTGCTCGATGAGATCGCCGCCGGCATGAATACGGCGCGCTTCATGGCGTTCAACGGACCGATGCTGCTGGAGATCGCCAAGCGCGGTGTGCAGGCCGACGTGCTGCTCGGCAAGCCGTTGCCGGTACAGGCGGCGCGTCAGTTCTACGATGCGCTCTTGGCCGCGGGCATCGCGCATGCCGAACCGCAATGGTTGATCGACTCGCCGCAGCGACTGCAGCAGTACGCGCAGCTGGCGCGCGAACGCGAGCAGCCATTGCGCGTGAATTTCGAAATCGATGTCGGGCTGCATCGCGGCGGTGCGCCGGATGCGCAGACACTGCAGGAGTGGATTCGCCTGGCGCAGGCCGAACCGAAGATCGAAGTCACCGGCCTCATGGGATACGACGCCCATGTGCCGAAGATGCCGAGCGTGGACGGCGCCTGGAATGCCAGCCAGTCGGCCTATGCCGCGGCGGTCGAGGTACTGCGCGCCGCGTTCGGCGAAGGTGTGGAACGCATGACCCTGAATACCGCCGGTAGTCCGACCTACGCCATGCACGCGGAGGGCACGCATGGCAATGAAGTGTCGGTCGGTTCGGCGTTCGTCAAGCCGGTGGATTTCGATCTGGAGACGCTCAGCCATCACGAACCCGCGAGCTTCATCGCCACGCCCGTCATCAAGGCGCTCGATCGCGCGCAGATTCCGGGTCTCGAAGCCCTCACGGGCGTGCGGCGTTTCATGGATCCGAACACCGCGCGTGCGTTCTTCATCTACGGCGGCCACTGGCTCGCACGGCCCGAGTCGCCGCCGGGCCTGGAGTACAGCTCGCTGTACGGTCGTTCGAGCAACCAGGAACTGCTCATGGGTTCCGCGAGCATCGTGCTGCGGCCTGACGACTACGTCTTTCTGCGTCCCACCCAAAGCGAAGCGGTGTTCCTGCAGTTCGGCGACATCCTGGTTTACGAAGACGGTGTCATCGCGGATCGCTGGCCGACGTTTGCGGTCTCGGCATGAGGCGGGAATGGCCGCAAGAAGGCGCAAGAATCGCAAGGTAAGAACGCCGGACCAGATTCTCGATTCCGATTCCCTTTGCGTCCTTTGCGCCTTTTTGCGGCCATTCTCCCGTCCTAAATTCCCCCAAGCCAGCGCCGCACCGCATCGACATCGACGAGTTGATGACGTGCAGCCGTCTGCGCGACCTCACCAACACGGATGGAAATTCCACCGAGCCGATTGACCACGGCGAAACCATCTTCGTCCGTCACGTCATCGCCGATGAACAGCGGTCGCCGACCGCGGAAGGGCGCTTCGGTCATGAACGCCTCGATGGCGTGGCCTTTCGAATAGCCCGCCGGGCGCAGTTCGAACACGAATTTGCCGCGCTGTAATTCGTGTGTGCCGCCGAGGTGCTGCAGAGCCCGCTGTGCTTCCGCAAGAGCGGCAGCTTCCAGTTGCGGCGCCAGCCGATAGTGCAAGGCGAGTGCGTAGCCCTTGTCTTCCAGCAAGCTGCCGGCGTAGCGGTTGCTCCATGCGGCAAGTTCGTCGCGGGCGGCGGCGAAGCGCTCCATGTCGATCGCGGGGCGAATGAGTTCGCCGCCGGCGGTGCGGCGTTCGCAGCCGTGAATGCCCGCGGCAGTCAGATGCAGCGGCGAGAAAAGCGTATCGAGCGTGCCGATGCTGCGTCCGCTGACCAGCGCCAGTGCGCCATCGAGCCGGGTCGACAGATCGCGCAGCAGCTGCTTGAGATCTTCGGGAACCACCACGGCATGCGGCGTCGAGGCGATCTCGATCAAGGTACCGTCGACATCGAGGAACAGGGCGAGGCCGGCGTTCGGAGGAAGGGCAGGCAGTGTCATCGTCGAATCAAAGTACGTGCTTCGTGCGGGCGATGCAATGCAGCGAGCCGGCACAGGCGGTCATCGATCCGTCGGCGATGCTTTTACTTTGCGCGACCGTCTGAGTAGCCTTGCCGCCCATGTCCAGTACGACGACAGCGGACGAGGTCCAGGCTGCTTTCGCGGGTGGGGGTGCGAAGCTCATCCAGATCGGCGTCGATTTCGGCGGCACCAAGATCGAGGCGGCGGCACTCGATGCGGACGGCAACTTTCTTGCGCGCCTGCGCGCACCCAATCCCGGCAGCTACGATGCGGCGCTACGTACGGTCTGCGAACTGGTCGCGAACGTCGAGTCGCAGGCGGGCGGCCGCGGTACGGTCGGCATCGGCGCACCGGGATCGATCTCGCCGCGTACCGGCGTGATGCGCAATGCGAACTCGACGTATCTCAACGGACGACGGTTTCGCGAAGACCTGGCGGTGGCGATGGGCCGCGAAGTGCGTCTCGCCAATGATGCGAATTGCCTCGCGCTTTCCGAAGTGGTCGACGGCGCCGCCGTCGGTTCGCAGGTTGCGTTCGCCATCATCATCGGCACGGGCTGCGGCGGTGGACTTGTCGTCAACGGGCGACTGGTCGAAGGCGCCAACGGCATCGGCGGCGAGTGGGGACACATGCCGCTGCCGTGGCCGATGCGCGAGGAGTTCGATGCAACGCAGTGCTGGTGTGGCCTGCGCGGCTGCCTGGAAACCTGGGTGTCGGGCAGCGGACTGCAACGCGACTACGTGCAGACCGGCGGTGACCAACTGGACGGCGAATCCATCATCCGGCACGCGCGTGCGGGAAATGCTCTGGCCAGCGCGGCATTCGATCGTTATGTCAGCCGGCTCGGACGCGGCATCGCGGCGCTCGTCAACGCACTCGACCCCGACACGTTCGTGCTCGGCGGCGGCATGTCGAATGTCGCGGAACTGTACGAGCGTCTGCCGGCTGCCATCCGCCCGTACGTTTTCTCTGATGCGTGGGAAGCGAAAATCCTGCCCGCGCGTTGGGGCGATTCCTCAGGCGTGCGCGGCGCCGCGCGTCTGTGGCTGATGTGATGTCCTTGGGAGTCAGCCGCAGTGCATCGTCTGTAGAATGCGCCACATTCCTGATCCGATGGAGTCCGGTCGATGTCGTCTGCACTGTCCGAAGCCACTGAACTCTGCGAGTCGCTGAAACGCTGG
This sequence comes from uncultured Steroidobacter sp., assembly GCA_964457865.1. Classification (GTDB taxonomy): domain Bacteria; phylum Pseudomonadota; class Gammaproteobacteria; order Steroidobacterales; family Steroidobacteraceae; genus Steroidobacter. The sequence continues at coordinate 21,910 of CAYWHG010000047.1, read as the reverse complement.
TTGCTGGAAGCCGCCTATCCGCTGTGGTGGACGCAGGGCGCCGATCACGAACGCGGCGGCTTCCACGAGCGCCTGCATCTCGACGGCAAGCCCACGGACGAGCCGCGACGCGCGCGCCTGCATCCCCGACAGATTCATGCCTACAGCCAGGCCGGCGATCTGGGCTGGGACGGTCCGTATGAAAAGGCCGTGCAGCATGCGCTCGATTATTTTCTTGCCCACTATCGGCGGACCGATGGTTTCTTTCGCACGCTGGTCGCTGCGGACGGCAAGACATTGGACGATCGCGCAGTGCTGTACGACCAGGCCTTTGCGCTGCTGGGTTTAGCCGCTGCCTACGACACGCTCGACGACGAGGCCTTGCGCGATGCCGCCCGCGAACTGCATGAACTGTTGCGGACGCACTTGCAGAATCCTGCCGGCGGTTTCGAAGAAGCCGAGCCGCGCGTGCTGCCCCTCAGTTCCAATTCGCACATGCATCTGCTCGAAGCCTGCCTCGCCTGGATGGATCTCGATCACGATGCACGCTGGCAGGCGACGGCGCACGAGATCGTCGAACTCGCGCTGCTGCATTTCATCGATCCGGTGACGGGCCTGCTGCGCGAATTCTTCGATGGCGAATGGCAGCCGGTGGCCGGCGATGAAGGTCGCATCGTCGAGCCGGGTCATCAGTTCGAGTGGGGCTGGCTGTTGCTGCGCTGGGTCGAGCGCACCGGAGAAACCCGCGCCCGCGAACCGGCATTGCGCATGATCCAGTTCGGCGAGAGCCTCGGTGTCGACGCGCAGCGCGGCGTGGCGATCACTTCATTGCTGTCGGACGGCAGCGTGCGCGATCCGCTGGCGCGCCTGTGGCCGCAGACCGAACGCCTCAAGGCCGCCTGCATCGCTGCCGAAACGACGCGGCAGCCGGACTACTGGACGATGGCCGCCGCCGCGGCCCGCGGGCTTCTCAAGTATCTCGATACCCCGCAACGCGGCCTGTGGCGCGACAAGCTGAACGTCGACGGCAGCTTCGTCGAAGAACCCGCACCCGCGAGTTCGTTCTATCACATCGTCTGCGCGATCGCGGAGCTCGAACACACGCTCAAGCGTGTGCTTTGAAGGAAGAAGTGGGAGTAACCGCAAAGAACGCATAGAGAGAAAGATAATGGCCCGCAAAAAGGCGCAAGAGACGCAAATAGTCAGAATGAGATTTCTTGCTACTTTGCGATTTTTACGCCTTTTTGCGGCTATTCCTTTCTTCGTCTGACTATGTGTTCTATGTGTCTTGCGGTTACTCCGACTCCGCATCCACGTTTGACGAACAACAAAAATGAATCTACTAATGCGCCCGAATTGATTCGCGCCCAGGCGCAAACACGATGTGGGGGATGCCGGCATGACGAGCACGGGTGTTCGGTGGTGGGGTCGTGTCGCGCTGATGTTGTGCGGGAGCCTGTCCCTGGGAGCGATGGCGGAGGCGGTGGAGCTTGGGCCCTATCACGCGCGCTTTCTTGCGGGTGGTGAGGGCATCGTCGAGAGCATCGACGCTGGCAATGCACTGCTCGATGCCGATGGGCGCTGGACCATGCATGGCTGGGTACGCGCCAACGAACGACAGGCGGGGCCGGTTCTGCTCGGGGGATTCGGTGATCCGCAGCAGGACGGTCGATATCTCGGCCTGCGCGATGGCAAGCCCTTCCTGCGTGTCGCCGGCAAGGAAGTCGTGGCGAAGAATGCGATCGGCGCCCGGCAGTGGCATTTCCTTGCGGCGCGACACGAAGGCGGCCACGCCGAACTCTTCGTCGATGGTGTGACGGCCGGCCGCGTCGCGATCGATGCAGCCCACGCGAGTCCCGTGCTTCAGATCGCGCCGACCGCGTCGCCGTGGCCGAAGTCGCTGCATTTCGGCGGTGAGATCGCTGCATTCAGGGTGCTGCCGCAATCGCTGTCGTCGCAGGCAGTGAGTGTCCTTGCTGCGCAGAAGCCTCAGTTCGACCTGATCAACTTTGCCGACATTTCCGTGGGCTGGCCCTGGCAGCTGAAGCAGTTGACCGGGCTGGCGCTGCCGCAGTCTCCATCGACGTTGCCGGCGAGTCGTGCGCCGTTCGCCGCGCCTCGGGCGGTCGCAGCAACTGAAGGACCTGCATTGCGTGCGCGCAGCGATATTGCGTGGACCGTCGACCGATGGCGGCTGGCCGCAGCACCGAAGATCGATGCCTCAGGTGCCGAAATCTCGCGCCCCGGTTTCGAGGTATCCGCATGGCACGCGGCGACTGTTCCTGGCACGGTGTTGACAACGCTGGTCAATCGCGGCGTCTATCCCGATCCCGACTACGGCCTGAACAATCTGGCCATTCCCGAATCGCTGGCGCGGCAGGATTACTGGTATCGCAGCGAATTCCCCGTGACCGCGGAACTGGCGCGACGGCATCTGACGCTCACGTTCAACGGCATCAACTACCGCGCCGAGGTCTGGCTGAATGGCGCTCGCCTCGGGACGATCACCGGCGCCTTCATGCGCGGCGTGTTCGATGTGACGGGCAAGGTGCGCGCTGACGCGGCCAACGTGCTCGCGGTGCGCGTTTCGCCGCCGCCGCATCCCGGCATTCCACACGAGCAATCCATCAAGGCCGGACCAGGCGAGAACGGCGGGGCGATGGCGCTCGATGGCCCGACGTTCATTGCCACCGAAGGCTGGGACTGGATTCCCGGCATCCGCGATCGCAACACCGGTCTGTGGCAGGACGTCGTGCTGAGCGCGAGCGGCGCCGTGCGCATCGGCGATCCGCAGGTGATCACGCAGCTGCCGCTGCCGGACACGACGCGCGCCGCCGTCACGATCAATGTGCCGCTGCAGAATCTGTCGCCCGCACCCGTGACCGGAACGCTGACGGCTTCGTTCGATCAGGTCTCGGTGTCGAAACAGGTCACCGTGCCACCCGGCGCGACGATCGTGAAGCTGGCGCCGCCGGAGTTCTCGCAATTAGACCTGACGCAACCGCGGCTATGGTGGCCGAACGGTTACGGGAAGCAGGACCTGTATCGGCTCAAGCTTGATTTCAGTCAGGGCGCGGCCCCGTCCGACAGCAAGTCGCTGCGCTTCGGTATTCGCCAGATCACTTACGAGCTGTCGCTGTTCGATGAGTCGGGAAACCTGCGGCGCGTCGATGTCGACGTGGCACTCGGCAGTGCGCGCGGCGAGCGCTTGATCGACGTGCGCCACGAGGCGCTGAAGAAAAGTCCGCAAGGCTGGGCGGCGTCGCTCTATCCCGGCGCGCTCAAGTCGCCCGCCGTCCGTCCCGTCGCGGACGATTCCCTGACGCCGCATCTGGCACTGAAGGTGAATGGCGTGCGCATCGCTTCGCGCGGCGGCAACTGGGGCATGGACGATTCGCGCAAACGCGTCGCGCGCGAACGGCTCGAACCCTATTTCAGACTGCACAAGGAAGCGAACCTCAACACGATCCGCAACTGGGTCGGCCTCAACTACGAGGATGCCTTCTTCGATCTCGCGGACGAGTACGGCATGCTGGTGCTGAGCGACTTCTGGGCCTCGACCCAGGATTTCCAGGTCGAGCCGCAGGATCCGGCGCTGTTTCTGGCCAATGCGCGCGACGTGATCGCGCGCTACCGCAATCATCCGTCGATCGCGCTCTGGTTCGGCCGCAACGAGGGTGTGCCTCAGCCGATCCTCAACGAAGGTCTGGCGGACCTTGTGGCCGAAGTCGACGGCACGCGCCACTTCAACGGCAGTTCCAATCGAGTGAATCTGCAGGACAGCGGGCCCTACAACTATCGGCCGCCGACGCAGTACTTCACGGAGCTGGCGCAGGGCTATTCCGTGGAAGTCGGCACACCCTCGCTGTCGACGCTGGAATCGATCCGCGCCTGGACGCCCGCGGAGGATCAATGGCCGATCGGCGACACGCTCGCGTATCACGACTGGCATCACGGCGGAAACGGCGATGTGGCGACCTTCATGAAATCGCTCGATACGCAGTTCGGCGCCGCCACCGGCCTCGAAGACTTCGAGCGCAAGGCGCAGATGATGAACTACGTGACGCATCGGGCGATGTTCGAGGGCTTCCATGCGCATCTGTGGACGAAGAACAGCGGCCGGCTGCTGTGGATGACGCACCCGGCGTGGCCTAGCCATGCGTGGCAGATCTACAGCTCGGACTACGACACGCATGCCGCCTTCTACGGCGTCAAGAAGGCCTGCGAACCGCTGCATGTGCAGATGAACCTGCCGGATCATTCGCTGGCCATCGTCAATACGACGCTGCGTACCGCGGGCGGCCTGACGCTGCGTGCACGCGTGCTTTCGCTCGGCAATCGCGTGCTCGACGAGCGCACGCTGCAAGTGGACGCACCGGCGAACGCCGTCACGACGCTGCCGTCGCTGGATCTCGCGGCCCATCTCGAACGCGAGCAGGTCGTTCTCGTCAAACTCGAACTGACCGATGCGCGAGGTGCGCGACTGTCGGAGAACCTCTACTGGCAGGGGCGCGACGAGGCGTCGTATCGCAGGCTGAACGAACTGTCGCACCAGGACGTGCGGATGCGCGTCGAGCCGGTACGCGCCGGCAGCGACGCGCAGATCCGGGTCACGCTGGAAAACACCGGCACGCAGCCGGCGCTGGCGAACAAGCTCACACTGCTCGATGCACAGGGACAGCGGATCCTGTCCGCGTACTACAGCGACAACTACGTATCGCTGCTGCCCGGCGAACGACGCGAGATCGTCATTGCCTACCCGGCAACGCCGGTGACGGCGGCTACGGTCGGATTGCGCGGCTGGAATACGACACCGGGCTCGGCCGCCATCCCCGCTATCCCCCCTATCCATTGATCCGTCCACAGACGGATCTGCGGCGCAACAAAGAAACTGCCACAAAGAAATTGACAGCGATGGACATCCAGTCGCAAGATCGCGCCCGCGACTGGCAGATGGCATGCGCACGGGTTGCGCCTGTCGCCAGAATCGCACTGAACAAGACAGAACTCGTGAACGCTGGCCGCGACCCACAGGGGCGATGGCCGGCGTCGGCAGAAAGACTGCAGTCAGGCGCAGGGGGACAAGTCATGAATGGCAGAAAACTGCCTTTTTTCCCGAAATTTTCCAGCTCCGGGCGCGTCGGCAGGCCATGCCGTTGCGCCGCCTGACCTCGTAACGCAAATGCCCGGCGGTCGCCACGTCCGGGTGAAGTCCAGGGAATCAACAGACTCGCAATCAGGGGGAACGAACATGCGGATCCGATACAAGCACACTCGCGCGGCGTGGATGACAGCGGCAGTCTCGATGGCTGCCATGACCGCGCACGCGCAGACCACGCCCGCCGCGGGCGAATCGCTCGAAGAGGTCGTGGTCACCGGCTTCCGCGCCTCGCTGGCCGACGCGCTGAACAACAAACGCGAATCCAACCAGATCATCGAGTCGGTGTCCGCGGAGGACATCGGCAAGTTTCCGGACCAGAACGTCGCCGAATCGTTGCAGCGCCTGCCGGGTGTGTCCATCGACCGCTCGAACGGCCAGGGCACCAAGGCGCGCATCCGCGGCCTCGATCAGAACGTCATACTGCTGAACAGCGATATCTTCCTCAGCGGTCTCGAGCTCTACACCCAGGGCGAAGGCAATACCCGCGAAACGGATTCCCTCGAAAGCATCCCGTCCGAGTTGCTCGGCGGCATCGATGTCTACAAGTCGCCCAATGCCTCGCAAAGCGAAGGCGGCCTCGGGGGCATCATCGATCTCAAGACCCGCGGACCGTTCGACCTCGGCGACACCACGGTGGCCGGCAACCTCCGCTATGCGGACAGCGGCGAAGGCTGGGAGCCGCTGGGTGCGGTGGTGTTCGGACACGAGTTCAACGATCGTTTCGCGGTCATCGCCTCGGTGTCCTACGACAAGCAGAAATTCCAGACGGACGTGCTGGGCGGTCAGAATCGCGGCGACTGGGATTTCTCGGATCGTCCCGACCGCCTGACGGTGCCCGACTACTTCGCTCCGGAATACCGCTACACGACCGACCGCGAGGAAGAGCGTGAACGCCTGGGTTTCTCGCTGGGCGCCGCCTTCCGTCCGAGCGAATCCACGGAACTGCAGGCCATGTGGTTCCACTCGGATCTCGACATCCTCACGCAGGAAGCGTCGATCAAGTTCCCGTTCGGTACGGAAAGCCCCGGCCTCGATACGACGCAGCCCTATGAGATTGACGGCAATGGCGTGCTGGTGCGCGGCACCGTGATCGCCAATTCAGCAGAAGCGATCTCGTTCGTGAAGAACACCGAAATCAGCTCCGACAACTTCCAGCTGACATTCAAGTTCGACAATGGCGGCGCCTGGCGTGGCAGCGCAGCGGCCGCATACTCGAAGGCGGATCAGGAAAGCCAGAGCGCCAACAACGATGTGCGCTACACGCAGTACGCGGTGCGCGGCGCGGACGGCGTGGGTTTCGCGCCGAACGCTGCGGCGCCGGCCAACTATCGTTTCACCTACGACACCGGTAACGGCGTGGTTCCTTCGTTCACGCTGGTCGACACGCCGGACCTGTACACGAATCCGAACAATGGCTTCTTCAAGTCCCACTGGGCGTTCGGCGATACCACGGAAGCAGAGAACTGGTCGGTGCGCGCCGATGCCGAGTTCGATCCGCCGTTCATTTCTGCCGGCAACGTGACGTTCTCGGGCGGCCTGCGTCTCACCAACCGCGAAATCGACTACGAGTTCGGCCGCTATCTCGCCGACTACTCCGGCAGGGGCGAACTGGACGGTTCGCAGTTCGGTCAGAACTGGACGCCGTACGGCTATTTCCAGGACGGTGCGATCGGCTACAAGTCGTGCGAAATCCCGGCGGATGCGGGCGCGAATTTCATCTATGCCCCCTGCGAACGCTTCGGCAACTCGCCGGCACTGATCACTCCGTACCAGACCTTCCTCAGCAATCCCGGACGCGCCGAGACCATCAACGGCTTCTGGAGCTCAGGCAACGCCGGTACGAACAGCGTACTGGTGCAGAACCGTTCGCAGATGGGCAATGCGCTCGCCTGGATTCAGGCGCTCTATCCCGATACGCCATTCAGCTTCTTCCCCTCACCGCTGGAAACATTCCGCGTCGAAGAGAAGACGACGGCCGGCTACCTGATGGCGGACATCGGCAAGCCGGGAGATCGCTACCACATCAACGTCGGCGCACGCATTCTGCGCACCGAACTGACTGTGGATCAGAACGCCGCTTCCAACCCGAATCCGACCTTCTGGGGTACGGACAGCTGGAACGGCGTGCTCAAGGACTTCGAGACGCGCAGCTTCGAACGCAGCTACACCGACATTCTGCCCAGCGCCAACGTCGTGCTGGACGTGACCGACGACAGCAAGGTTCGCGTGTCGGCGGCGCGCGTCGTGGCCCGCCAGGATCTGTTCCAGCTCGGCCGCGGTTTCGAAACCAATTTCACGCGCGATTCGGACGCAGGCAGCCCGACCTTCAATCTCTTCCGCTTCACCAACGGCAGTTCCGGCAATCCCGAACTCGACCCATATCGCGCAACCCAGTTCGACGTGAGCTACGAGTACTACTTCGGCAGCCAGGGCCTGATTGCGGTGACGCCGTTCTGGAAGGAGGTCGATTCCTTCATCACGACAGTGACGCAGTCCATCTTCGTGATGGATCAGGCGGGCGGTCGCGAAGGTCCGGTGCAGGTGCCGATCAACGGCGAGGGCGGCAACATCAAGGGCATCGAGCTGTCGGCGCAGTATGCCTTCGGCATGGGCTTCGGCTTCAACGTCAACTACACCTACTCGGATTCGGAGTCGGGATTCTCCAATGACTACGATTCCAACCTGCCGATTCCCGGCGTGCCGGAGCATGCGTTCAACGCGCAGCTCTACTATCAGAACCACGGATTCGAAGCGCGCGTTTCCTATGGCTGGCGCGACGAATCCTTCGACAGCAACTTCGGCTTCCCGGACGCGACGTTCGACGGCGCCGGCAATGCCACGGGCATCACACGCACGCTCGGCGTCTGGAATCGCGACTATGGTCAGCTGGATGCGCAGGTCGCCTATCAGTTCACGGACTACCTGGGCGTGACGCTGGAAGCGATCAATCTGACGGAAGAAGACGCGAGCCAGTATCTGCAGTTCGACAATCTGCCCTTCGCATTCGACTCAGGATCGCGTCGCATCCTGGTCGGTGTGCGCGGCCGATTCTGACGCAGCACGACGAGCGTGAGTGTCGCGGGGCGGTCGGCGCAAGCTGACCGCCCCTTTTGTTGTAGCGGGGGAACGCCATGACATCCGACAATCGCATCCGGCGTATCGCCATCATTGGCGGTGGCACGTCTGGCTGGATTGCAGCCAGCGCACTGGCGCGCAAGCTGGGGAGAACCTGTTCCATCCACCTGGTCGAGTCGCCCGACATTCCCACGATCGGCGTCGGCGAGGCAACCATTCCCGGCATCATCGGTTTCCTCAAATTCCTGAACATCGATCAGGCCGACTTCATCGACCAGGTTCAGTCGACGATCAAGCTGGGGATCCGCTTCGTCGACTGGCATCACGTCGGGCACCGGTACTGGCATCCGTTCGGCCCGTTCGGCGTGTTCATCGATCGCTCGCCGTTCCACCACTTCTGGCACAAGGCGCGGGCGCAGGGCCTCGATGTCGATCCCGGTCATTTCAATCTCGAGATTGCGATGGCCGAGCAGAGCAAGTTCATCTTTCCCGACAACAAGCTGGGGATCGCGCAGAACCTGCGCTATGCGCTGCACTTCGATGCAGGCCTGGTGGCGAACTACCTGCGTGCCTACTCGGAGCATCGCGGCGTCACGCGGCTCGCGCGCAATGTGGCAGGCGTCACGCAGCGCGAAGACGGGTTCATCGAGTCGGTGGTGTTCAAGGAAGGCGACCGGCTGGAAGCCGACCTGTTCATCGACTGCACGGGTTTTCGCGGCCTGCTGATCGAACAAACGCTCAAGACCGGCTACGTCGACTGGACGCCGCTGCTGCCGAACAACCGCGCGGTGGCGATGCAGGTGCCGAACCAGATTCCGCGCGGTCCGTACACGACAGCCACGGCGCGTCCGGCGGGATGGCAGTGGAAGATTCCGCTGCAGCATCGTGTCGGCACGGGCTATGTCTATTCGAGCGAACACGTGACGGACGACCAGGCATTGCAGGATCTGCTGTCGCAGCCGGGCAATGCCGCGCCGCTCACCGAGCCGCGCTTCATCAGGTACGTGACGGGGCGGCGCAGGCAGTTCTGGAACAGGAACGTCGTGGCGTTCGGCCTGGCCTCCGGGTTCATCGAACCGCTCGAATCCACCAGTATTCACCTGGCCTGCAGCGGTGTGTACGCGCTGCTCGATCATTTCCCGGACGCGAACTTTGATCCGGTCAACATCGCGCACTACAACCAGACCGTCATCGACGAGTACGAGCGCGTGCGGGACTTCATCATCCTGCACTACTGCACGACCAGGCGTGATGACACGGAATACTGGCGGCGCTGTCAGCGCATCGAACTGCCCGAAGATCTTGCCGAGCGCATCGAGCTTTACCAGCGTACGGGCCGCATCTTCCAGCGGCGTCACGAAGTATTCGCCGAAGTGAACTGGTTCTTCGTCATGCATGGCATGGGGCTCGTGCCGCAGTCCTACGATCCGCTCGTCGATGCCAGCGACTGGGAAGAAGTGAAGAAAGTCATGACGGCGATGCGCCAGAACATCGCGGCGCAGGTCGCGGCAGCGCCGACGCATGACAGCTTCTTCCCGGACAGGCCGCGCGAGACCGATCCGGCGCGGGGCTGGGTACGGCGGTCGGGGGTTTGAGAAGGTAGGAGGCCGCAAAAGACCGCATAAAAGAAGTGAAGGGTTCAGAACAAGAACTTTCTTTTATGCGGGGCTTTGCGGCTCCTCATGCGGTCCGACGCTATTTCGGCCGCGGATCGACGAGTCCGGCGTCCGGTTCGCGCCGGCCGGCGCGGATCGATCGGATCGCGCTCGCCAGGCTGCGTGCAACATTGCGCACCTCTTCCTGTACCGCCCGATCCCGATCGAGCGCCGCATGGCTGGTGGCGTAGGGCTCGTAGTAGCCGATGTATCGATCCAGTACCGCGGCGCCGCGCGCCTGTACGAGGTGCATGTCGGTCAGCCAGGCCGAGAGCGACTGTCGCAGCGTATCGGCACCTTCCGTATCGCCGTGGACGATGACCCCGTAGGCGCGCCCGGCCAGATGTCGCGGATAGTCCCAGCCCTTCAGTTCCAGTTTTTTCGCGAGTTTCGGGTCCTTACCCTGCGTGCTCGATGGATCGGGATTGCCGCCGTCGGCGCACACGAGTCGATCCATCATCAACTTCAGTCCGCTCGGTGCCTGGTACCAGTAGACCGGCGTCACGATCAGCACGCCATGCGCCGCGACCCAGCGGGGATAGATCTCGTTCATCCAGTCATTGACCTGGCCGAGCGCATGATTCGGATAGCACGAACACGGCCAGTGACACAGCGGCATCGCCGTCGATACACAGCCCTTGCAGGGATGGATCACGCGGCTGTAATCCGACGTCAGCACGCTCAGGTCGAGCAGGTCGACCGAGCAGCGCGCGGCACGCAGCGTGTCTGCCGCGATCGTCGTCAGGCGGAAGGTCTTCGACATTTCGCCCGGGCAGGTTTTGTCGTTGCGATGCGAGGCGCAGATCAGCAATACGCGTGAGGCGGTCCCCGGTCTTTTCTGCTGTCGCTGCGCCTCGCGAATGGCGGCACGCGCCTGCAGCCAATCGATGGACAGTTCGTACGCCGGATCGGCGAACGACTTTCCCGCCTTGCGCGTGCGTGGCGCCTTGCGCGATTTCCGATAATTTTCCCAGGCAACTGCCAGCAGCGCGTCGATTTCCGCTGCGTGCGGTTCGAAGGCCGGATCGAAGAATCGCTCGCGAAAGCGCTGTTCGAACGCGGCGCGCGACATAGGCCACTCGGCCTGACCTTTGCGAATCGTCGGTATGGGGCGTTTGCGTGGCATCCAGAGTACTGCCGCTTTGCCGTAGTTGAACGGTCTGCCGGTCGAGGCAGTTCCGCACGAATGCGCTGGCATGGGTCATTGGAGCCATTGTCGACCTGGCGACGCGGTGCGAACGTGCGCGCCCGCGAATCCCCGCCCGACTCGCCTCGGAGTTATCAATGAATCGCAAATCGAACTGGATGATCATCGTTACGGCAGCAGCGCTGGCAGTCGGCGGCTGCGGCAAGAAGCAGGACGTTCCGGCGCCGGCCGCCGAGTCCACTGCTGCGCCCCTACCTGCTGCGAGCCCTGCCGCAAGCGCACCGGCGCTGCCGGCAGCCACAACTATGAGCGAACAAGCTTCGGTGCCGGATGAGCGCGCCGCCGCGATCCAGGCCGCGCTTGCGGAGGATGCGATCGTGTCCGATCCCCGCGGTCAGTGGGCCGTTGCCGCCACGGCGAGTTCCACCTACGGCGACAAGTCGCCGGATGCGACGTCGAGTTATACGGCGCACATGACGACGGGTGTGCCGAACGTCGAGAAGTACTCCGACCACGGCAATGCCTGGGCCACCGCGACGCCGGACAAGGGCATCGAATGGCTCGACGTGACGTTTGCGAATGCGGTCGCTGCGACACAGATCCGCATCCGGCAGAACTACGCACCCGGCGCCATCATCAAGGTCGAACTCCTCGTCGAGAACGGTGCCAAGCAGACCGTGTGGGAAGGCGTCGACGATCAGCAGTACGCGCCGGGCACCATCGCCTGGTTCGATCGCTCCTTCCCCCGAACCACCGACAGGGTGAAGGGTGCGCGCATCACGCTCGCCACCAATGCGGTGCCGGGGTGGAATGAGATCGATGCGGTGCAGTTGCTGGGTGATTGAATCCGTGCGTCGTTGAGAAATTTCTGGACGCTCCCCATGAAGTTCCGGAACTATTCGACTCCATGAGCTTCATCGGCAGTCCGGCAGCAACCCTCATTTTCTTCGCCACGATCGCGATCAGCCTGTTCGCGCTCTACCAGTCGCCGCGGCTGCTCGACTGGTCGCTGTTCCGGCCGTACTGGTTCTTCCGGCGCCGGCAGTACGCCACCGTCGTGACGAGTGCGCTGACGCATGCCGATCTCATGCATCTCATCTTCAACATGATGACGTTCTACTTCTTCGGCTTTCCGCTGGAGCGGTACATCGGCACCTTCTGGTTCGTCGTGCTCTATGTGTTCGGCCTGCTGGTGAGTCACGCGGGCACCTGGATCAGTCATCACAGGAATCCGGAGTACCAGTGTCTCGGCGCATCGGGTGCGATCTCGGCGGTGCTGTTCGCCTCGATCATCTATTTCCCCGGCCAGTCGCTGTTCATCATCCCCATCCCGGTGCCGATTCCGGCGCCGCTCTTCGCCGTGGGCTACCTTGCCTACACCTTCTATGCCGCGAAGCATCCGCACGGTCGCATCAATCACGATGCGCATCTTGGTGGCGCGGTGGCGGGCCTGCTGTTCGTCGCCGTGCTGACACCCGGCGCCTATCGATCCCTGCTCTCCTCGCTCTTCTGACAGCGACTTCCTACGCGTCTCATTGGCGCAACATCTGATCGCTTCGCGTCCGACGCGCGAGGCGGTGGAGCGTATTTAACCTTACTGTTCTGTCAGGGATTTGCTTGATAGTGTCCGCGCATTTCTAAGGGAGGCTGCGCAAATGAGCAAATCGATCCTGGTCGGCCGGATAGGCAGCAGGCAGCGCGCATTGATGGCGTCGCTGTGTCTCGTTTCTGCAACTTGTATACATGTGGGCGAGGCTGCCGAGGTTGAAGAAATCGTCGTGACGGGTTCACGCATCGCGCGTGCTTCCGATTTCGAAAGCCCTTCGCCCGTGGTTACGGTTGACCGCGCCAGCATTGAGAAATCCGGCTACAGCAATCTGCAGCAGTTGATGGAAAAGATGCCGAACAACGGCAACGGTTCTTTCTCGACTCGCGGAAACAATCAGGACTCCACGGCGAACGGCGCTGCGTCGATCAGTCTGCGCGGCTTCGGTGCGGACGCGACGCTGGTCTTGCTCAACGGGCGGCGTGTCGCCATCAATGCATTCGCCGAGAACATCACCACGAATTTCGTCGACATCAACTCCATTCCGGTGGCTGCTATCGAGCGGGTCGAAGTGCTCAAGGACGGTTCGTCCGCCGTCTATGGTTCCGACGCGGTCGCCGGTGTCGTCAACATCATCACCCGCAAGAACTTCGAGGGCTTCGAGGCCTCGGCCGGCTACGGCAGCGCGGACGGCTACGACGAAGTAACTGCATCGGCCGTCTGGGGTATCGGCAGCGAGGACTTCAACGTCACGATGGTGCTGGACTACTTCAAGAACACGAACCTGTTCAATGTCGAACGCGGCAGCCTGGGCTCAGCCAATCAGACGGCACGAGGCGGCGAAGACTTCCGTTCTTCGCGCGGTTATCCCGGACGTTTCATCGTCGATGGCGTGGTGACCCGAGATCCTGGGTGCCCCGCCGACAGCATTGCCGGCTCCAGCTGCGTCTACGATTTCGGTATCTGGAACGTACTGATCCCTGAATCCGAACGCACCGGATTCATGTTGCTCGCTCATCAGACGATCGCAGGCAATACCGAACTGTTCGGTGAACTGGAGCTGCAACACAACAACTCGTTCGCGCAGGGCGCACCGACGCCGCTCGATGGCGGCGCGGGACTTACTGTGCCTGTCACGCATCCTGACAATCCGTTCCCGGGAGCTACTGCTATCGGCATCGATCGTTACCGAACGGTGGATGCCGGCGCGCGCCAGTGGAACATCGAAAGCAACAATGTGCGCGCGGTGCTCGGGTTGCGCGGCTCGTTTGGCACCGATTGGGACTGGGAAGCCGCTGCGCAGCGTTCGCGCGGCAAGTCGGAGCAGACAGGTAACCGGGGGCAGGGCTGGATCCGCACGGATTTTCTGCAGACGGAGATCGATGCCGGACGCTACAACCCGTTCGGTGGCGTGCAAAACCCACAGTCGACGATTGATGCGATCAACACCAGCCTCGTGCGTCGCGGCGAATCGGAACTGGAGATGTACGACGTACAGTTGTCGGGTGCATTGTTCGATCTGCCGGCAGGCAAAGTGAAAATGGCAGCCGGTGCCGAATATCGCGAGGAGAGTATTTCGGATATTCCCGACGATCAATTCCAGCGCGGCCTGATCTTCGGTACCGAAGCCGTGATCGCCAATGCCGCACGCGACAGCTGGGCGCTGTTCGTCGAGTTTTCGGTGCCGATACTCAAGAGCCTCGAACTGAGTCTCGCTGCCCGCTACGACGACTACAGCGACTTTGGTGACACCACCAATCCGAAGATTGCAGTGCGATGGGCGCCGATCGATTCGCTGGCGTTCCGTGCATCGTGGGGTACGGGATTCCGCGCGCCTTCGCTTGCGCAGATCGGTCTTGGCCCCTCGCAGGAATCGAAATTCTTCACCGACACCTATGGTTGCGCAGACAATCCTGAGTATTGCGTGACGACTGACTACAACATCGAGTATGTCGGCAATCCGAACCTGAAGGCCGAGGAGTCCGACACGATCAACGTCGGGGTGGCATGGAAGCCGAGCGATGCCATCGAACTGACTCTGGACTACTGGGATATCAAGCAGGAAAACAAGATCGACAACATCTTCAGTCTGTTCTACACGCAGTCCTGCAGCGTGCAGGCGAGTACCGTATGCGAAAGAAGTGCGCCGTTGCCGGGCGATACGCTGGGCCAGCTGCAGCTCATCCACGGGCAGATCATCAATATCTCGGAACAGTCGGCCACAGGTATCGACTTCGGTGCATACGCCGGGTTTGCAGTGGGGCCGGGACGCATGACCCTCGGTCTGAACTATGCGCGCCTGCTGAAGTTCGAACGGGTCGAACTGGCCGATGACGGTTTGACCTTCATCACCCGGCCGCTGGAGGGCGAGTACGAGTATCCGGAGGATCGCGCACAGCTAACGGCGGACTGGGGTACCGATACGTGGGGCGTCTATGCGAGCCTCAACTACATCGGTCCGTTCCAGGACACGCCGGACGCGGATTTCGATACACGACTCGACTACGACACGAACGACACCCGGGACGTCGGAGACTTCACGACCCTGAATCTTCAGTTGCGATACACGGGCATCGAAAACCTCAAGCTTCTGATCGGTCTGGACAATGCGTTCGACGAGAAACCACCGTTCGCCATCGGCGATGGCGATGCCGATCTCTATGGCTACGTTCAGAACGTGCACAGTCCTCGCGGGCGCTTCTGGAACGCCAAGGCCATTGTGAGTTTCTGAGAATCACAACCGGATAAGGATGACACTGGGTCGTCATCCTCTCCGGGCTTCCGCTGCGAGGTATCGATTATTCGTTGATCGCTTCGACAACCACGACAGGGGGATTGACCGCATGAATAAGCAACGTGGCTTGATTGTGGCAATGCTGGCGCCGGTGATTCCGTTCACCGCCAGCGCACAGGAAGGCAGCATCATTGACGAGATCATCGTCACCGCGCAGAAGCGCGAGTCTTCGCTGCAGGACGTACCGTTCTCCGTCGCCGCGATGACCGGAGCGCAATTGCGCGATACCGGCACCGGCAACATAGCCGAGCTGTCGCGCAATGTCGCCGGCCTCACCATCACCGATCTCGGTGCGGGACAGAGTCAGGTCTCGATCCGCGGCGTCAGCGCCGGCCAGGTGGTGCGTGATCTGGTCGGTGGCGTGAAGGAATCGGTCGGCGTCTATCTCGACGAATCGCCGATCTCGCAGGCGCTGTTCACGCCCGATCTGGATTTCTTCGATCTGGAACGCTTCGAAGTGCTGCGCGGCCCGCAGGGCACGCTGTTCGGTGCCGGGTCGGCGTCGGGCACGCTGCGTTACATCACGCGCGCGCCCCAGCTCGGCGAATTCGAGGGCGCGGCCGAAGCGAATCTCTATACCGGCACCGACACGGACGTGGGCGGCGGCATCAAGGCCGCGGTGAACGTGCCGATGGGCAACATCGCCGCGTTGCGGCTGGTGGGTTACTACGACGAGATCGCGGGCTTCATCGATTCATACTATCCGGGCCGCAACCGGCGCGAAGACGTGAACAGCGGCGAGAAGACCGGCGGGCGCGTCGCTCTCCTGATCCAGCCGAACGAAAACATTTCGATCACGCCGCGCATCGTCTACCAGAAGCTGGAAACCGATGGTTATCCTCGCATCGACGTCTACAACATCCTCGGTAATCCCTACACGACGACGCAGCCTGCCGTGGATCCGGGCGAACGCGGCCAGGTGACCCAGCTCACCGAGGGTCTCGACGATGAGTTCATGCTGGCCGATCTAACGATGGAGTTCGGTATCGGTGCCGTGACGCTGACCTCGGTCAGTTCGTACACCGATCGCGATGTCGTCGTGGTGCGCGATGCCAGCTCGCTGTCCGGCAGCGTGACGTACGGCTCTTTCGCGGGTACGCCCGACGAAGTGCGGCTCAACTCACCGCTCATCGACACCACGAATCTGAAAGCCTTCAGTCAGGAACTGCGCCTGGCATCGAGTGAAGCGGGCAGGTTCGAGTGGGTGGTCGGTGCGTTCTACCAGGACATCGAGCGTGATTACGGCCAGGATCTGCCGACGCCCGGCTATGACGCGCTGTTGGTCAGTCGCGGACTGCCGCCCAGTTCCGGCTTCAATGCCCCACCCGATACGCCCTACTACTCAAAGGTCGATTTCGACTTCAAACAGATGGCGCTGTTCGGCGAAGCGACCATTCACTTCAATGAACAATGGGCATTGACCGGCGGCATCCGCTACTACGACTTCGACGAGGATCGCGTGCTGACCTTCGCCGGCGTGTTCGCCGACCAGGGCTACACGGATGAACCCGGATCGACCAGTTCCGACGGCTATTCGCCGCGCGTGATCCTGACGTTCGAACCGAACGACGATGTGCTGCTGAGTGCGCAGGTGTCGCGCGGCTTCCGACTCGGCGGCATCAACGATCCGCTGAACGTGACGTTGTGCAGCGGCGACGATCTCGTCACGTACGACGGTCATCCGACCTTCGATGACGAGACGAATACCAACTACGAGATCGGCGCCAAGACACGACTGGCCGACGGCAAGGTGCAGTTCAATGCGGCCGTGTTCTATTCCGACATCGAGGATCTGCAGGTGATTGCGGACGCCGGCTCCTGTTCGTCGCGCATCGTCCTGAATGCGCAGGCGGAATCCATCGGCGGCGAGATCGAACTGCTGGCGCGGCCGAACGCGAACTGGGATCTGGGTCTGTCGGCGACGTATATCCAGGCGGAAATCACCGAGTCGCGCCTGGCCAGTACCGGCGGCCCGATCGCCGGCATCCGCGACGGCAATCGTCTGCCGACCTCGCCGGAATTCCAGGCCGCTGCCAGTGCCACGTACAACTGGCAATTCAATTCGCAGCTCGATGGCTTCGCGAATCTGACGCTGCAGTATGTGGGCGCCTCATGGACCCAGCTCGCCGATCAGGAGGCGCCGTTCGGCTGCGTCGGCGTCGTTGCAGGTTGCACGGGCGCACCGGGATTCTTCCCCTTCGGCGATCCGACGATCACGGGCTTCACGTTCGATCCCGAACTGCCGAGCTACGACATCGGCAACTTCCGGATCGGCATCAGGAGCGGTCAATGGGAAGCGGCGGCGTTCCTGAACAACATCTGGGACGAGCGTGCCTACCTGTCGGTCGATCGCGAACGCGGCACCCGCGCCCGTGTCGGTTATCTGACCAACACGCCGCGTACTTATGGACTGTCGTTGCGCGTGAATTTCTGACGTCGCCTGCACCGGCCGTCTTCGCTTGAAGGCGGCCGGTCCGGCGCTGCCGGCCGCGGGTGCAGCTTCGCCGATCGCATGCGTATGATGCGGCTCACCCGTCTGCAACGGAGCCGCATCCAATGGCCAACGTGTTCCGATCTTTCTCCGTCGCGGTACTCACCGTGGCGGTGCTGGTCGCCTGCGATCGTTCGCCGCCGGCTGCAGACAATGCCAGGGCAGCCAGGGCGGCGGGGCAGGCGGCCTGGTCGAGCTTCGTCGATCGGGTCATCGAGGAATCGTTCGTTCTCAGTCCGCCGTTTGCAGTGTCAGCCGGCCGCCATGATTTCGACGGCAGATTGCCGGACTGGAGTGCCGACGGCCTGCGCCG
The DNA here is from genome assembly GCA_964457865.1 of uncultured Steroidobacter sp. Taxonomy (GTDB): domain Bacteria; phylum Pseudomonadota; class Gammaproteobacteria; order Steroidobacterales; family Steroidobacteraceae; genus Steroidobacter. The sequence continues at coordinate 3,749 of CAYWHG010000047.1, read as the reverse complement.
GCAACTCGAATCGCTGGAGCGGTCGCGCGCGGAAGCCGCGGAATTCAGCGATGAAGCATTGTCGGCGGAGCAGCGATTCCAGCGCGACTATGTCATCGCCGTGCTCGACCGGGAAATCTTCTGGCTGCGCGATGCGCGTGAGCCCTTCACCAATGTCTCTTATTACTTCGGCCATGGCCTCGATCCGGCCACGTACATCACCGTGCCCTACGCGCCGGCCGACGAACGCCTGCGCGCGTTCATCGAGTACGCGAAGGCCATTCCCGGCGCTCTTGCGCAGATTCGCGCCAACCTGCAGACGCCCATGCCGCGGACGTTCGTCGAATACGGCTGGCGCGGCTTCAAGGGCTTCGCCGATTTCTATCGCAATGACGTGCCGCAGGCCTTTGCCGACGTGAATGACGCGGCGTTGCAGGCCGAACTCAGAGGCGTCATCGAACCGGCGGCGCAGGCCATGATGGAAATGAGTCAGTGGGTGGAATCGCAGCGCGCCCAGGCGACGGACGACTACGCGCTGGGCGCCGAACGCTTTGCCGCGATGCTGAAGATGACCGAAGGCGTCACGACGCCGCTCGACAAGCTCGAAGCCATCGGTCGCGCCGACCTCGAACGCAATCTCGCCGCGCTGGCCGAAGCCTGCAAGCTCTACCTGCCGAAGGGAACGATCGCGCAATGTGTCGCGAAGCAGGAGGCAAACAAGCCGCAGGGCGGCCCCGTAACTGCCGCGCGCGCGCAATTGACGCAGCTGCGCCAGTACCTCGTCGATCACGACATCGTGACGATTCCGGGCACGGAGGAGGCGAAGGTCGACGCTGCCCCGCCGTACAACGCGCAGAACTCCGCCTACATCAACATTCCCGGGCCATACGAGACGAACATGCCGTCGGTGTACTACATCGCACCGCCCGATCCGACCTGGAGCAAGGCGGAGCAGCTGGCGTACATCCCCGGCGAAGCGAGCCTGCTGTTCACGTCCGTGCACGAGGTCTGGCCGGGCCACTTCCTGCAATTCCTGCACTCGAATCGTTCGTCGTGGCGCTTCGGACAATTGATGGTCGGCTATGCCTTCGCCGAAGGCTGGGCGCACTACACCGAGGAAATGATGGTGGAGCAGGGACTGGCGCAAGACAGTCCGGAACGTCACATCGGTCAGCTACTCAACGCCTTGCTGCGCAACGTCCGCTATGTGTGCGCGATCGGGTTGCACACGCATGGCATGAAGGTGGCCGAGTGCGAACGCATGTTCCGCGAGCAGGCATATCAGGATGCCGGTAGTGCGCGGCAGCAGGCGGCGCGCGGCACGTACGATCCCGCCTATCTCAATTACACGATGGGCAAACTGATGATCCGCAAGCTGTACAGGGACTGGCAGGGCGAAAACCCCGGCAAGTCGCTGCGCCAGTTCCACGATCAGTTCCTGTCGTACGGCGGTCCACCCATCCCGCTGGTGCGTGCGCAGGTGTTGAAGACGCCGGGCGCGGAGCTGTTCTGACGGGCGACCGTGGACTCGTCAATACCGCGAGGTCCGATGGCGGCCCGCGGGGAACCCCTGAAAGCGTGATGCAGTGCCGAAGTCCGGCAGGCATGTGAACCACGCCCGCATGCATGTGACGCAGCTCACCGGATTTCCTCGAATTTCCGGCAGAAATCCGCAGAAAACGTGACTGGCATTCGCCTACGGGAGTCGTGGGCCCGTCGAGAATATGTCATCACTTTTACCTGTGTGTGCCAGATCCGATGCTGTTGCCGATAGAGCAGGCTTCCTGCAATGACGCCCAACGCCGGGCGTCTCAGGCACTTCGCTTTGCGGGCCTGGCCTGTGCCGTTGTACTTGCAACACCGGTCCAGGGAGCGTCGCTGGAATGGGATGGCAATGGGGCGCCGCCGCTCGGCGGTACCGGCACCTGGAACCTGGTCAATCTTCGCTGGTACGACGGCACGAGCTACCGGACCTGGGACAACCTCGCGCTGGATGATGCGGTCTTCGGCACGGCGGGCGGGACTGTCACGCTCGGTGCGCCGGTCGTCGTCCACAACCTCACGTTCACGGTCACTGGTTATTCGATCACCGGCAGCACACTGACGCTCGGTGGCGTCGATCCGACGATTGCCGTCGATGCAACCACAGCCACGCTCAATTCGATCATCGACGGCGTGGCGGGACTGACGAAGTCCGGCACAGGCACGCTCGTACTCACGGGCAACAGCAGCTATTCCGGTACCACGACGATCGCGGCGGGCACGCTGCAGGTCGGCAACAATGGCGCCACAGGAACATTGGGCAGCGGCGATGTCGTCAACAACGGCATTCTGAGATTTTCGCGTTCGAATGACTTCGAAGTCGCGAACCTCATCAGCGGCACCGGCAGCGTGGCCAAGGCGGGTGCGGGTGTCATGACAGTGACGGCCGACAATACCTACGCCGGCACGACATCGATCACCGCGGGAACGCTGCAGCTCGGCAACGGCGGCACGAGCGGCTCGCTCGGCGCAGGCAACGTGACGTTGTCGAATGGCGCCGCGCTGGCCATCAATCGCAGCGATGTGCTGACGATCGCCAATGTCGTCGCCGGCACGGGCGGCCAGTTGCGGCAGCTTGGGACGGGCACGACGGTGCTGACCGGCGCGAACACCTACACCGGCGCGACGACGATCAGCGCGGGTACCTTGCAGCTCGGCAACGGCGGCACCACCGGCTCGATCGGCGGCGGCGCGATCACGAACAACGGCACGCTGGCGATCAATCGCAGCAATGCGCTGTCGATGGGAAATGCTGTCAGCGGTACGGGCATGCTGCGTCACGACGGCAGCGGCACGACGACCCTGAGCGGCACGAGCACCTTCACCGGTGTCGTCGAGCTGAACGGCGGCGTGGTGCAGGTCGGCAACCTGCAGAACGGCGGCGTCAACAGCAACATTGGTGCGTCGAGCAATGCGGCTTCGAACCTGAGCTTCGACGGCGGCACGCTGCGCCTCACCGGCACGACGGCCCGCAGCACCGATCGCGATTTCACGATTGCAGACGGCGGCGCGACGATCGAAGGCAATGGCACCGGCGCGGGACTGCTGACCTGGAACGGCACGGCGTCCTATGACATCGCCGATGAGGCGCGCAGCCTGACGCTGGGAGGCACGGCGAACGGAAATATCTTTGCGGGCGAGCTCATCGACAATGGTGCCGGTGCGCTCTCGCTGACCAAGTCGGGAACCAGCCGGTGGGTGCTGACGGGCAACAACACGTACTCCGGCACGACGACCATTGCTGCCGGCACGCTGCAGATCGGCAATGCGGGCACGAGCGGCACGCTCGGCAGCGGCGACCTCGTCAACAACGGCAATCTCACGCTATCCCGTTCCGATGCGTTGACAGTGGCGAATGCGATCAGCGGCACGGGAAGCCTGACGAAGTCGGCGGCGGGCACGACGACGCTGACCGCAAACAACAGCTATTCCGGAACGACGGCCATCACTGCCGGCACGCTGCAGATCGGCAACGGCGGCACCAGCGGGACGCTCGGCACCGGCACGGTCTCGATATCGACCGGCGCTGCTCTCGCCATCAATCGCAGCGATGCCTACACGATCGATCGGGTGGTGAGCGGTGCCGGCGCGCTGCGTCAGGAGGGCACGGGCACCACGACACTCACGGCCGCGAACACCTATTCGGGCACGACGACGATCAGTGCCGGAACGCTGCAGCTCGGTAATGGCGGTACGATCGGCGCACTCAGTGCGACGACGGCGATCAC
>CAYWHG010000046.1:0-30518 GCA_964457865.1 uncultured Steroidobacter sp. | reverse complement strand
GGCCGTCAACCGCCAACTGTCAACCGTCAACTCGTTAAGTAAGTGCCATTGGGCTAAAGCCGGCCCCCACAGCAGCTATGGCCCCGCAAGCAGCAAGGATCCTTGAATCAGTGCCACTAGGCTTTTGCCGGCCTGAAGATCAGCCTTGGCCCGCTCAAACATCCCACGCCGAATGCCATAGCGCATACGCGCCGATATCTGTCACGAGTCCAGCCCGCATCGGGTTCTCGATGACATATCTTGCGATCCGCTCCAGAGATTCATCAGTCCGCACCGCGTGATCATGGAATCCGCTCTGCCACACCGAACCCCGCGTGTGCCGCAGTCGATTCAAGTCGAGTGCAACGCAGCCCTTGAAGCGACCAACGACTTCCGACAGCGATGACTTCATTAGCCGCAGCAGCCAGTGAATGTGATCCGGCATGACGACACAGGCCAGCGTCTGCGTATAGCCAGCCAGATCCCGGGCTCGTATCGCGTGAATCACCAATCGGCCATGGACCAGGGAATCGAACAGCGTTCGACGGCCGCGGGTGACGGTCGTCACGACGTAGTACTGGCCGACGAGTGAGACGCGGCCTTGCAGCAGGGCTGTGCATGGCATGGGTCTTCCGTGACCTGGGTGCGGTGACGGGGATGATTCTCGACATTGATCACTATGAGTGTGGTGTGGATTTCTCGAGTTTTCGTGAGGAATGGGCTGAGAGTGTTCCGGAAGTCAGGCTGAAGCCTGACCCACAAGAAGAACCGGAGGCTGCACAAATCCGCACACCCCGCGCCGGATCTTGCGCAAATCTGCGCAACCGGCCGCATTTTTCCCCTCCCTCGCATCTCCCCGAAAAAAATTCTGGTTACAGCGCGGTCATCGATCCGCCGATATCGAGTCACGACGCACACATTTTCATCACCGCACCGGTGACAAAGCGATCACACAATTTCGCGTGCACAGCAGATAACGAGCCGGCATTTGTTGGCGTCGGTCTGCGTACCTAGATTCCCGTCGCATCGCACTGGCTCAAGACCAGTCTGGCCGACCGCTCCGGCGCGCCGCGATAGCGAGACCCGGAGCATGACTCACCACTACGGGAATCGACTCTCATGCGTCCGCTTTCGACTGCCATTGCTGCTCTGCTCGGCGCCACTGCGCCCCTCATCTACGCGCAGGATGCGACCACCGCTGCAGGAGGCGTTGCCGGCGAAGGTGTGCTCGACACGATCGTGGTACTCGGTACCGCGCGCCAGGACACGACGGCACTGACCAGCACTGCGCCGGTGGATGTGGTCACGCCGGAACAGCTCAAGGAAACGGGTGCCGTGACCATCAACCAGGCGCTCTCGAAACTGCATCCGTCGTTCAACTTCCCGCAGGGACAGAATGCAGTGAAGGGGCAGGGCGTACGCGCTGCGTCGCTGCGCGGCGTGGGGCCGGCTTACACGTTGATTCTCGTGAACGGCAAGCGCCGCAATGTCTCGGCGCAGCTCTCCGGAACGGATCCGTGGCCGGCGGCGCAGGTCGTCGACATCAACGTGATTCCGGTCAGCGCCGTCGAGCGCGTCGAAGTGCTGCGCGATGGCGCCGCCGCGCAGTACGGCTCGGACGCAATCGCGGGTGTCATCAACATCGTGCTCAAGGACAAATCGTCGGGCGGCGATGTCGTCGGGAATGTCGGCGGCTACACCGATGGCGGCGGTTTCACACGCGCAATCAACGGCTGGAGCGGATTGGCGCTCGGCGAGCGCGGCTCCCTGACGGTCAGTGCAGACTACCTGAAGAACGACAATGTCGATCGCAGCGAAGAGGACTGGCGCCAGCTGTTTCCCAACGGCGATCCCCGCAACCAGACGTTCGACAAGAAGTACGGCCAGTGGGGCCAGCAGGCGCGCGAACACTTCAGCGCACTGGTGAACGCGGACTATGAAATCAGCGACAGCGTGACCGCCTATGGCTGGGCCAACTATGCGCACAAGGAAGGCCTGAACTACGTCAATCCGGAACGCGTCGTGAAGTCGATCACGAGCAATCCGACCGTCGCGGACGGCACCCGGATCTCCGAGACCGCGGTGCTGGAGATCTATCCGGACATCTATCAGCCGTATCTCACGTACACGGCAGAGGACATTGCCGCGGTCGCGGGACTTAGCTACCAGACCGAGTCCTTCGGCAAACTCGACACAGCGGTGTCGTTCGGACAGAACGAAACGGGGCGCCACGTCTACAGCACGATCAATCCGAGCTACGGCCCGGACAGCCCGACGGATTTCGAACTGGGTTCTTTCAAGAGCCGTACGACTTCGGTGACTTCCGACTACACGCGCGACCTGGCGTCGGGTCGGCTGCAGTCGCTGGTCCTGTCTGCCGGCGCACTCTTCCGTCACGAATACTGGGGCACGGCAGACCTGGGCGACCCGCGCGGCTACGACGGCGGTCCGCTGGCGGGCGCCACCGTTGCGTCGCTGTATGGTCCGGGCGGTCTCTATCAGCAGTACGCCTCGCAGTACCCGGGCGTGAACTTCGCCACGGATACGTCGCGCATTCCTTCGACGGGTTCGTCGACCGCGGGTATTCGGCCCGAAGACGCCGGCTCGATCACACGTGATGTCTACGGCGGCTATGTCGGTTTCGATTCGGCGGTGACCGACAAATTGGACCTCGGCCTCACGGCGCGCTACGAGGACTATTCCGATTTCGGCGGCACCAGCAACTATCGTCTGACCGGACGCTATGAGTTCGTGCCGGCCTTCGCACTGCGCGGCACGGTCAGCACTGGCTTCCACGCGCCGAGCCTGGCGCAGCTCGGCGACCAGTCGAGCAGCTACACCAGCAACTGGAGCAACAGCGGCACGGGAGTGTTTGCTCCGGGTCGTACGCGCCGGTTCCGCACCACCGATCCGACGGCGGCTGCCTTCGGCGCCAAAGCGCTCGAGCCTGAGGAGTCGACGACGTATTCGGCGGGTTTCGTCATTCGTCCGGACAGCACCAGTTCGATCACGATCGATGCGTACCGTCTGAACATCAAGGATGTCATCCAGATCTCCGAAACGCTGCAGGGCCCGACGGTCACGGCTGCATTCAATGCAGCGGGTCTCGATGGCTATACGCAGGCGTCCTACTACCTCAATGCCTGGGATGCGAAGACCGAGGGCGTCGACATCGTGGCGCGCAAGCAGTTCAGGTTCGAGGGCAGCGATCTCGCGCTGACGGCAGCAGCGAGCTTCCTGGAAACGGAAGTCAGCGACGTGAATCGTGAAGTCACGATCGGCGGCGCACAGGTGGTTGCCATCCGCAATGCCAAGATTCGCGATGCCGAGACGGGCACGCCGGAGAACAAGATCATCCTCAATGGCCGTTACACCATCGGCAACTGGGCTGCGGATGCGACTGTCACGCGTTACAGCGAGTACTGGTACAACGTCGGCGACGAAGCCGGTGTCGCAGCAGCCAACGGCAATGTCGATCAGCGTTTCTCGCCGGAGACGTATCTCGATCTGGGCTTCAGCTACCAGAGCGACAGTGCCTGGCGCGTCGACCTGCTGGTGCAGAACGTGCTCAACGACTATCCCGACAAGTACGTGACCCACAACCGTGCGAGCGGCATCAATCCGTACTCGTTCATCGCGCCGAACGGTGCGTCGGGACGGTTCGTGCAGGGCAGCTTCACTTACAGCTTCTAGGTGAACGCTGATCAAGCTCTTTCCGTCATTCCCGCGAAAGCGGGAATCCATCTGCATCAAGGAAATGGATCCCCGCCTGCGCGGGGATGACGACTCAAGCAAGAAATGCGGAGAGCTATTTCCGACGCAGCGGGGAGGGATGAAGTCGTCGCGCATGTGGTGCCGCACTTCATTCCCTCTCCGATTGCACCAGTAGAGCGATTCAGATGACCACACGACGAAATTTCATCGGCAGTTCGCTCGCCGCAGCCATGCTCCTGCCCGGCGCGGTGCGTGCGATTTCCACCCTCGGTAACGCACCGGTGGCGCCGCGTGCGCTGGTCGACTGGCACAGCCACTACGTCTCGCGCGCCGAACTCAACTACCTTGCGTCACGCAAGGTGGCGCCGCGCGTATTGACGGCGGCCGACGGCTCGACGCGCCTGGAGAACGCCACCACTGTGTCCGCCGCGGCCGGCGAGCCGAGCGAGATCGCGCAGTCCGACATCGCGGCGCGCCTGGCGAACCTCGATGCCAATGGCGTGCAGCGCCAGTTGCTGACGCACACGGTCGCGTTCGGCTTCGACGCCTCGCTGCCGGTGGAGGATCTGCGTCCGCTGTATCGTGCCTTCAACGACGAGCTGGCCGGTGTGGTCGCGAAGCACAAGAGCCGCTTCCTGGCGGTCGCTGCGCTGCCGACGGCAGATCCGCAGTGGGCCGCGGAAGAACTTGCGCGCGCCCACCGCGAACTCGGCTTCATCGGCGGATCGCTGCCGCTCAATGCCTTCGCCACGCTCGAAGGCGCGCGAACGCTCGCGCCGATTTTCGCGGCGGCGCAGAGGCATCGCAGTCACTTCTTCATTCATCGCGGCCCGGCCAATGAACGTGTGCCCGGTCAGCCGCCCCTCGTCGTGCCGGCCGATACGGCGTATGCGCGCTGGAACCTGATCAGCAACTCGCACCTGGCGGCCGGCGCCATCACGCTCGGCCTCACCGATTTTCTCGATCCGTACCCCGACGTCAGCGTCGAGATCATCATGCTCGGCGGCTTCCTGCCGCACCTGCTCGACAGCATCATTCCCGCGGCCCGCAACAACGGCATCGCCGATCCGCTGGCGAAGTTCCGTCGTCTGTATCTCGATCCTGGCCCGTACTCGGTGCGCAACGCCGAATGGGTCGCGTTGGCCGCAAACAAACTGGGCGCCGACCGCATCCTGTTCGGCACCGACTACGGCGTCGGCGGCGGCAAGCGCGGCGATGTCGGCCCGGCACTTGACACGCTCGATCGGGTGCTCACGGACGATCAGCGCAAGCTCATCTACTTCGAGAACAGTCGCGCATTGCTGGCGGCAAAAGGGCTGACGTGAGCGCATCGGAGAAATCAAGCATTGAACGCCGGTCTGCGGCGGGTAACGAAGCGGTTACAGCCGGTGACGCGCACGTCATCAGCCGCGGTTTGCAGTAACAGCTCAGTGACATCACAAGCAGGCACTGGCAGATAACCAGCGAACCTTGGACATTGCATGTGTTGCCGTCGACATTGCGGTCGCGACGGTGCCGCCGAGGCGTAAGCCCTGCGCCGATTTGCCGATGCCGCGCCATTGATTCGTTGGAGATGCCGAGAATGAAGTGGAGATCCTTTAATCGTGCACTGGCTGCCGTGCTCATGACTGCCGTCGCCGTGCCGACCTGGGCTCATCATGCGTTTGCTGCCGAGTTCGATGCCGACAAGCCCATCGATCTGCAGGGCACCGTGACCAAGATCAAATGGGTCAACCCGCACAGCTGGCTGTACTTCGATGTGGCGGACGCGGCCGGCAAGGTCACCAACTGGGGCGTCGAATTCGGCGCGCCGAATCAGCTCGCACGCATCGGCCTGACCAAGGCGGATGTTGCGCCGGGCACGAAGGTCCATATCAAGGGCTATCTCGCCAAGAACGGCGGACCGTTCGGTTACTCGGTGACCGTGACGCTGCCAGACGGGCGCGTCTTCCAGACGGGCGGTGCGCAGGATGCGCCGACGGCGCGAACGGCGGCGCTGCAATGATCGCTTCGGTGATCCGTCATTCCCGCGAAGGCGGGAATCCATCTGGCGTTCGCAAGAACTGGATCCCCGCCTGCGCGAGGATGACGAAACGAGTGATCGCCGTGATGCTTGGTCTCGCGCTCGCTCACGCAGTGAGTGCGGCCGAGCCAAAGACCCCGCGCCTGCCCAACGGCAAGCCCGATTTCTCCGGCATCTGGCAGACCACCAGCGCGGCGGACTACGACCTCGAGCCGCACTCGGCGCGTCCCGATGCGCCGCCCGGACCGGGTGTGGTCGAAGGCAACGTGATTCCCTACTTGCCGGAAGCCTTCGAGAAGAAGAAAGAGAACTTCGCGGCGCGCGATACCGAAGATCCGCGCCTGAAGTGCTGGACGCTCGGCACGCCGCGCGGCATCTACTATCCGGAGCCGTTCCAGATCCTGCAGCGCGCGAGCGACGTCACGATCGTGTTCCAGTTCGGCCAGTCGGTACGCACGATCTTCACCAACGGCACCTTGCATCCCAAGGTCACCGACAACGAGTTCTATCTCGGCGATTCGCGCGGTCACTGGGAAGGCGACACGCTGGTGGTGGACGTCGTCGACTTCAACGAAGAGACCTGGCTGGATCGCGCCGGCAACTATCACAGCCCGCAGCTGCACGTGGTCGAGCGCTGGAAGTTCCTCGATGCCAACACGATCGAATACCACGCCACGCTGGAAGATCCGCTGGTGTTTGCGAAGCCGTGGAGCCTGAGCGTGATCCTGCACCGGCATCGCGAGAAGAACTTCCAGCTGATCGAGAACTACTGCTTCACGCGCGACTTCGACAAGTACTACCCGGTACCGGCGAAGGAGCGAGAGTGAAGAGCGGAGTGCTTCGACCAGGCTCAGCACGAACGGAGAAAGAAAATCCGTTCGTCCTGAGCACGAACGGAGAAGAAAATCCGTTCGCCCTGAGCCTGTCGAAGGACTCTTGCGCCTTGTCGCCGAGTAAAGATGCATGAGCAACAAAAGAATCCTGAGAGTGCTGTGGATGTGTTTCGCGATGCCGGCAGTCGCACTGGCGCAGCAGGCGCCGGGCGGCAGCGGCATCCAGCGAGAGACGAAGGTCATCCCCATCGCCTCCGGCAAGTGGACCGGCAAGCGCACGCCTGACGGCCAACCCGATGTGGCAGGCCAGTGGTCGAACACGATCGCCAATCACAACAACTGGACCGATCCGCAGGGCGGCGTACCTGGCGATCCGAATCCGCGTGCGATTCCGAAGAACCAGCGCAGTGAGCGGGCGCCGAGTCGCGTGAGCGATCCGACGGACGGCGAGGTGCCGTTCCAGCCGTGGGCGCGTGCCCAGCAGCAGGAGTTCCTGAAGTATTTTCACGATCCCATCAAGCCCGAATACATCGAGCCGCTGGCACGCTGCGCTCCTGCGGGCGTGCCGAAGTCGTTCACCTGGCACGGCTTTGAGATCCGTCAGTACCCGGACTACGTGCTGATCCTGTTCAATTCGGGCTGGCGCATCATCCATCTCGACGGCAAGCCGCACCTGCCCGAGAACATCAAGCTGTGGAATGCGGACTCGCGCGGCCGCTGGGAAGGCAACACGCTGATCGTGGATGTCACCAACAACAACGCGAAGGCGCGTCTTGCACGCACCGGCGAGTTCTTCAGCGACAACGTGCACATCGAAGAGCGCTACATCTTCGACAACGGCGGTCAGCGCTTCAATTACGTCGCCACCATCACCGATCCCACCGTGTTCACTCGCCCGTGGACCGCAACCATCCCGGTGCGTCGCTACACCGAGAAGGATCAGATCGACGGCTGGCACTACGAAGTGGCGGAAGCCAACACGCCCGATGGCAGCCTGCAGCACGAGCGCTACGAGCGCATGTGCATCGAGAACAACGGTCCGTTCGGTCAGGTCGCCATCGCGCCGGCGAAGAAGTGAGATAGGTCATGTCGCTCGTCGCCTTTGCCGAACACATCGAACAGTGGCCGCTGGCGGTCTACATCGCCGAGTCGCGCTACGCGTTCCCGCTCATCGAGGGCGTGCACCTGATCGGCCTGTCCGTCGCGATCGGCCTGCTGTTCATCACCGATCTGCGGCTGGCCGGCGTGGTGCTGAAGCGGCTGCCGGCGGTGCAGGTGCTGCATCAGCTGCGTCCATGGGTGCTGGGTGGATTCGCCGTCATCTTCGTCACGGGCGGATTGCTGTTCCTTGCGGGCGCGTCGACGTTGATCACCAGCGCGGTCTTTGCGTGGAAGCTGCTGTTCATCGCGCTCGCCGGCATCAACGCGGCGTACTTTGAGTTCGTCATCGCAAAGAAGACGCAAGTGCGCGATGGCCAGGCAGTGCTGCCCGACGCCGCAAGGTTCGCCGCCATCGCGTCGCTGAGTCTGTGGACGGTGGTGATCGTCTGCGGCCGTCTCATTCCCTACCTGTCCTGAGGCAGAAAACAGATCCAGTGTTCTGGTTCCGCTCGCCCTGAGCGTGTCGAAGGGTTCTTTTTCCCGGAAAGTTACGAACAAGATCAGCCATGTCGATCGCAGAGATCCTTACCGTCATTCAGGACAGCCCGGTAGCCCATGCCATCAGCAAGTCCAACCACATGGTCGCAGCCGGACTGCAGGTCGTGCACGTGCTGGGTTTCATCGCACTGCTCGCGGCGCTGGTGCTGATCAGCCTGCGGCTGCTCAATCTCGTGTTCAAGAATCAGCCGATGAGGGAGGTGACGCGCGATGCCAACCGCTTCTTCTATATCGGCTTGTTCCTGACAGTGCTCAGCGGCACGCTCATGTTCATCGCCACGCCGAAGCTGTACTTCTACAAGTTCGCCTTCGAACTGAAGATGCTGCTGTTCGTCAGCGCCATCTTCATCCAGTTCGCGCTGTTCCGTCGCATCGCCGCACGCGAATCGCCAAATCCCGTGCTGGCACGCACGACGGTCGGTGTCTCGCTCGCGATGTGGTTCGGCATCGGACTCGCCGGTCGCATGATCGGCTTCACCTGATCTCAACCATGAAGTACGCAGTCGTCGCGGTGGCGATCGCATCGGTTGCGGTCGTCGCCTGCTCCCGGCAACCGCCCGCGGCACCCTCGCCGCTCATTCCGACGGCCAGCATCCAGGAGATCATGAATTCGCACGTGGATCCTGCGGCGGATTTCCTCTGGGAAGCTGTGAGCACGGAAGTCACGCTGCAGGGCACGGTGGAGCATCGGCCCGAGAGCGACGCCGAGTGGTTCGATCTGCGACACGCTGCGATCCGTCTGATCGAATCGGCCAACCTCCTGGTCATGGACGGGCGTCGTGTGGCGAGCGAGGGCCACACGCTCGAAGACGCGCACGTGCCGGGCATCTCCTCGGCGGAAGATATCCAGCAGGCCATCGATGCCGATCGGCCGGCATTCTTCGCCCACGCCCACGAACTCCACGCGGCCGCGAGCCAGATCCTCCAGGCCGTCGATGCCAGGGATACCCATGCACTGGTGGAGGCGGGCGGCAAACTCGATGAGGCATGCGAGAGCTGCCATCTGAAGTACTGGTATCCCAATGCGCCGTTGCCACCGGAGCTGGCGGCACAACGCTGAACGCGGCTGCGCAGTCCGCTGCGCAGGAATCAGCAAGAGCGATGCGTTGCCGACCCGCGCGCAGCGCATCGGTGCCGCAAGTCGAATCTCCGCGTAACCGCAATGCAACCATCCTCGGCCAGAGTACGGCCGTAATCCGTCCGTGCGTTCGAGTTGCATTCCAGATCGGTAACGATCGCTGTTCTGGCAGAACTCTTGCTGTGGATGGTCTCGCCAAGATTGAACCTGGAGTGATGAGTCGATATGTCCAGAGGTTTCGTTGTGCCATCCGCGACCAGTTCCTGGTCCGCGAACGATGTTCAGAAATTGCAGTCACTGGTCGAAGCGCGCCTGTCGGTACAGGAAATGGCGAAGATCCTGCGCCGTACCGAATCCGCCATCCGCAACAAGGCAGCGCTGCATGGGATCTCGCTGCGGGGATTGCTCTGTACGCCGGCGTCGACCTGATGCGCACCATCCGGTCGGGCGTGCTGCTGTCGCTGGGCATCCTGTCCCAGGCAATTTCGCCAAATGCTGATGCATCCGAAGAACTGATGAGCCGCGGCGGCTGCATCAGCTGTCATCGCGTGGATCAGAAGCTGCTCGGGCCGTCGTTCCAGGAGGTGGCCGTCCGCTATCGCAGCGATCCGCAGGCCGCAGCAAAAATTTTCGCCAAGGTACGCGAAGGCGGCGAGGGCGAGTGGGGCGACTTGCCCATGCAGCCGAACGGCGAAGAGAAGATTTCCGATGCGGATCTGCAGACGGTGGTCGAGTGGATTCTGAGTCTGTAGCACTGCGGGTGCTGCCGACTTCGCTCTCGTCGCCGCGAAGCGCAGTGTCGGCATTGCTTTCGCCTTGATCCTCCCCGCTGCGGGGAGGATCGATCCGCTCTGGATCTCATCGCGCCTTCATTCAAGGCGTACTGCGGCGTGGGTGTCTCCTGCGCATCTTCAATTCGCGCGAATCCAGGTGACGGTGACCGTTCTGATACTCAGGACAAGTTCGCTGGTCTGCGCATCGTGGGTTGCGATGCGCGGAATTCATCAAACATGCGGAAAGGTTGCGGAAGAAAAAGCAGTGATCACTCGCGCGTAGTGAATCTTCGTCAGAGCATGACGACATGCGCATTTATCATGATCGTCGCAAGACTGCGTCCGTTCCAATACTTACGTTCAAGAAACGCAACGCTGGAGGCCGAAACAAGCAACGGACGCACTTCCTGGCATCTCACTTGCTCCTGCAAGGCCCTCGCGGATTCGTATCCATTCGGATCCTTCTTGAATCATCGTCATGGGGTCTTGGAGATCATGTCAAAGAAAGTGTCGGGAGTTTCGATTCGTCAGTATCGCGGCACGGGTACGCAGCAGATTGCAGCAGGACCTCTCGCCGCTACCGGTGCGCTGTTGCTCATGGCCGCGGAGGTTTCGCAGGCCCAATCCGCATCGGCTGATGCGGAAGCGGCAACGGAGCGGCAGGAGATCGAACGAGTCGAGGTCATCGGTGAGCGCACTCGGGTCCGCACCGAGCTGAGCGAGACACAGGACATCCCGCTGTCGATCTCCATCGTCGGCGGCGAGGAACTCGACCGCCTGCAAGCCCGCGACATCAAGTCGCTGGTCCAGCGGCTCAGCAACGTGTCCTGGAGCGCGGGCAACTCGCGTACGAGTGCCATCTCCATGCGCGGCATCGGCAAGCAGGCGCAGACGGATGCAATGGATCCGAGCGTCGGTGTCGTCGTCGACAACGTACCCTACGCCTACAATCCGCTGGCGACCTTCGGCTTCTTCGATGTCGAAGCGATTGAAGTGACGCGTGGTCCGCAAGGCACGCTGTCCGGCAAGAATGCCAATGTCGGAATCATCAACGTTACGACGAAGCGGCCGACATTCGAGCCGAGCACGGAATGGCAGGTCTCTCTCGGACAGAACAACCGCATCACCGCCACGGTGGCCGCAGGTGGTCCTCTGGTCGACGGCCTGCTGGCGTGGCGGGCAGCAGCCAACGTGGACAAAGGCGAAGGCAGCTACGCGAACCTCTACAACACGGACCACACCTTCCTGAATCACGACAAGGCGGAAGGACGACTGCAGTTTCTTCTGACGCCGACGGAGAATTTCGAAGGCCGATTCATCTTCGACATCAAGCCGAGGCAGCAGGAGTACTACAACGGCTGGAACTTCTATCACCAGCGTCCCGACTACTACGCAAACGGCAGCGAGGTGACGAGCCTGGGAACGGAGGACCGGCTCGCGCGGCGCTGGTTCGCCCAGGTCGAAGACTACAACTACGAACGGGACTATCTCGGCAATACGGTCAATCAGGACAGTCAGCGGCCGCTGGTGACCGAGAGCAGAGGAGCATCGGCAGAATTCAACTGGCAGTTGGGCGGTTACCGTCTGACGTCCATCACCGGATGGCGCGACTATCAGTTCAGAGCCGGCAACGATGAAGGAACCACGTTCGACGTGACCAAGAACGGCGGCGGGTTCGCTCAGAACGAACAGATAAGTCAGGAATTCAGAGTCAGCACGAGCATTGGCGGCGTATTCGACTATCAGGTGGGCATGTACTTCCTGGAGCAGGAAACGAACTACGTCAGCGGCGGCGACGATCATGGCGCCGATGCCGGCGCATGGTTCGCCAACAATGCCCGATACAACCTGCTCGATCGGGATGCCGCAGGCCGGTACCTGCTGCTGAATTCCATCTGGGGTCTGCAGACCCGGACCGGACAGGAGATCGAGAACAGCACCAGCGCCGCCTTCACTCAGGCGAAGTGGCGTCTGACGGACGCACTCACGCTGACGACCGGGGCGCGCTTCACCAGCGAGGATCGATCCAACGGGGTGTGGCGCGGCAATACCAGTGATGGCTATGCGTCGGAGCTGAATCCGGCTGTCGTGAACGGTATGCAGCTCGGCGGCTTCGACAGCGATCCAACGACGGGTGTGCTCGGTACCAACACGGCGGAACAGCTGGCGTTGGCGGATTTCACGGCCAACAAGTATTTCGGAGTGGCGTCGTATGCAGACCTCACCGATACGCAGCGACGGCAGATCGCTGCCGCCAAGACGACCCGTGCCGGTCGCATCGGCGTCGTATGGGATGGAACGCAGGTCGGTACGTTCAAGGACACACAACCGAGTTACCTGTTCAGTCCCAGCTACCGATTCAACGACAGCATCACGGGCTATGCGTCGTACCAGTACGGCGAGAAGGCCGGCATCGCACTGGTCACGAATGGCGTCGCCACGCCTGCCAGGCCGGAGAAGAACACGTCGTATGAACTGGGTATCAAATCGTTGTGGCTCGACGGTTCGCTGGTCCTGAATGGCGCCCTGTTCCTGACAGACATCAAGGACTATCAGCAGGCTGTGCTCATCTTCGATGAGTACGCCACCAACAGCGCCAATGACGGCAACTTCTACTATGTCCAGCAGACCGGCAACGCGGAAAAAGTCCGCGCCAAGGGCATCGAAGTCGACGCGTACTACACGGGTATCCCGCATACGTCGATCCGCTTTTCCGGCGCCTACAACGATGCCTCCTATGTGAAGTTTCCGAACGCGCCGCAGCCGGTGGAGAACACCTGGCCTGGCGCGCCGAGCTACCGGGATGCCGCAGGTCTGCAATTGCCCGGTGCAGCGAAGTATTCGGCCAATGTCGGCATCGACTTCCAGTACCCCGTCTCGATATCGCCGCGACTGGCGGATTCGGATCTGCACGTGAGCCTGAACACGGCCTATGTCAGCGAATTCAATTCGGATGTGGCGCTGTCGAGCTATGCCTGGATTCCGGCATCGGTAATCACAGACGTGTCCATTGGACTGCGCTGGGGCAACTACGACCTGAGCGTGCTGGGGAAGAACGTCTTCAACGACGACGTACCGCTGGCCAGCACCTGGGAAAGCATCGTGCCGCCGGTTCGCCGCTGGTTCGGCATCTCGCTGAGCGGACGTCTGTAACCGGGCGCCGCGGCGCAGGACGCTCAAGGACTACAACAATGAACAAGCATGACGAACTGCCACATCGGCATGAATCAAACAGAACAGCTCCCGGCAATGCCGTGCTGTCGACACAACAGGCGCACGCCACTGCCGGCGTGGCCCTGTCACCGCCCCGTAACCCGAACTCGCCGATACCGGCGATGTGCGGTGAAGGATCTGCGGCTTTGCGCGGCCTCGCGACACGGGCAGGTCATCGCGCGGTATCGGAACGGTCACGGGGTGCGGCTGGCACATCGCTTGCTCACTGTCTCCGGGAATGGCGAACCGCGCTTGCAAAACATGCGAATCGCGACAACGAATCGAAAGGAGCTGGCATGTCGGTGAAGAAGAAAGTGGCGTACCTGGCGCTGTCCGCAGGATTCGCTGTTGCAACGGCTGTTGCTGCAAACGAGTCGGCGCCCGCCGCGGCTCCGGCAAAAGTCGTCAGGACCTGGTGGGCCTACGAGCCCGTCAAGACCGTGGATATTCCCACCGTGAAACAGGCGAAGTGGGTGCGTACGCCCGTCGACGCATTCGTACTTGCGCAGCTCGAACAGAAGAGCCTCAAGCCGTCGCCTGACACCGATCGCGCCACATTCATTCGTCGCGCTTCGCTGGACACGCTGGGTGTCATTCCGACGCCGCAGGAAGTCGATGTCTTTGTGAAGGACCGCTCGCCCGATGCCTACGAGAAACTGGTCGACCGTCTGCTCGCCTCGCCGCAGTACGGCGAGCGCCAGGCACGTCGCTGGCTGGACCTGGCCCGTTACGCCGACAGTGCCGGCTTCCAGGGCGATCAGACCCGGCCGAACATGTGGCGCTATCGTGATTACGTGATCGAGGCGTTCAACCAGGACAAGCCCTACGATCGATTCGTCAGGGAACAGATCGCCGGCGATGAACTGCCGGATGCAGGCCAGGCCGGCCTCGTCGCAACCGGTTTTCTGCGCGGCTATCCGGACAATGCCAACTCGCGCGATCTCATCCAGAAGAAGTATCAGCATACGACCGACATGACCGACACGGTGGGCGAGGTGTTCCTCGCGCAGACCATAGCGTGCGCGCGTTGCCACAATCACAAGAGCGACAGGATCTCGCAGAAGGAGTACTTCCAGCTGCAGGCATTCTTTGCCAACACCAGCGCCGTCGACGACGTTCCTGCGCAGAAGACCCAGCAGGAGATCGATTTCGAGAAGGCGCAGGCGGCTTACAAGGAGGCCACGCGCGAGATCAAGGCAAAGCAGAAGGCGATCGTCGACCAGGTCCGCAGCGACGCCGAACTTTACAACTACGAGCGCTACGCCAAGGCGACGCAGGCGTCTCTGCGCAAGCCCGAAGGTCAGTGGGATGCGGTCGACCGCTGGGTACACAACCGCTACGGCGACTATCTCAGCGACAACGTGTTGTCGGCCTACCTGGAGGACAACTCCGCGGAAGGTGCGCCCAACTATCACAAGGAGTACCGCGCGATGTACGCGGAATACCAGCGGCTGCAGGAGGAGCTGAAGAAGTTCGACTCGCTGAAGCCGACCGGTTCCGCAGCCATCTCGGCCATGAGCGAGCTGGGCCATCCGCATGCGCCGGCGACCTATGTGTTTTTCGGTGGCGACAACGAGCACCCGCTCGATGAAGTGCAGCCGGCATTCCCTGCCGCAATCACTGCCGAGCAGCCGGTGATCCGTCCCACGGAGAAATCGTCCGGTCGCCGCACGGCACTGGCGGACTGGATTGCGAGTCCGGCCAATCCGCTCACGGCGCGCGTCTTCGTGAATCGTGTGTGGGATCAGTACTTCGGTCGCGGCATCGTGGCCACCGTGAGCGACTTCGGTCGCGCCGGTCAGCGTCCGACGCATCCGGAGCTGCTCGACTATCTGGCGAACGACTTTGTCGCGCACGGCTGGAGCGTGAAGGCGCTGCATCGTCAGATCCTGCTGTCCAGCACGTACCGCCAGTCTTCGGTCTTCCGCGCGGAAGTGTATGCGGCGGATCCAGAGAACAAGCTGCTGGGAGTGTTCCCGCGACGGCGTCTCGAAGCCGAGCAGATCCGCGACTCGCTGCTGGTGGCAGCCGGAGAGCTCGAACAGAAGATCGGTGGGCCGGCGGTGTTCCCTCCGGTGCCGTCCAATCTGAACGCCGGCAATCTGTGGCAGGTCTCCATCGATCCGCGCGAACAGAACCGGCGCAGCATCTACATCTTCACGCGACGCAGCGTGCCGTATCCGCTGCTGCAGCCGTTCGATATGGCCTCCGCCCAGCAGGCGCACAGCAAGCGTGACGTGACGACGACTCCGTTGCAGGCGCTCACGCTGTTCAACAGCGACGTGGTCTTCGGCTGGTCGAAGGCGCTGGCCGGCCGCGTGATCAGCGAGGCAGGCAACGACGAGTCGGCACAGCTGGATGAGCTGTATCGCATCCT
The DNA here is from genome assembly GCA_964457865.1 of uncultured Steroidobacter sp. GTDB lineage: Bacteria > Pseudomonadota > Gammaproteobacteria > Steroidobacterales > Steroidobacteraceae > Steroidobacter. The sequence continues at coordinate 14,869 of CAYWHG010000046.1, read as the reverse complement.
GTTCGCGCGTACACCTGACAAGGAGGAGAAGGCGGCGCTTCGCGCCTTCCTCGATCAGGAGACCAATGTGGTTCGCAGCAAGGCAGCCGACGGCAAGCTTGCGCTCGCCGTGCCCATCGGCCTGAGAGATCCGGCGACTGTGGATCCGGTGCGCGCAGCGGCCTTCGTGGATCTGGTCCACACGGTCGCCAACTCGAACGAATTCACCTATCGCTTCTGAACCGTCCTATCAGGAAAACGACATGACCACGCATTCACGACGACAGTTTCTTACCAGGGCGGGCTACGGACTGGGAGGTCTGGCAGTCGCCGGCCTCTACTCTCCAGGCGATGGATTGCTGTCCGCGGCGCAGGCGGCGGAATTCATCGATCCGTTGGCACCGAAGCCGACGCATTTTGCAGCCAAGGCGAAATCGGTGATCTGGCTGCACATGGACGGCGCTCCCAGCACACTGGATCTGTTCGACTACAAGCCGGAGCTGGTAAAACTCGCAGGTCAGGAGGTTCCCGAGTCGTTCATGAAGGGAATCAAGGAAGGCGTGCGCGGTGTGAGCGGCAAGCTGTTCGCGACGCAGCGCACCTGGAAGCAATATGGCGAGAGCGGCGCATGGTTCTCCGATCTGCTGCCGAACCTGGCGCAGCGTGCGGACGACCTGGCATTCGTGAAGTCGAGCGTCACCATCGGTGCGACGCACGACATCTCCATCCTCAAGTTGAACACCGGCGATCTGAATCCCGGTCGCCCTTCGCTCGGTGCCTGGGTGCAGTACGCGCTGGGTGCGGCGAACCCGAACCTGCCTGCGTACGTCGTGCTGTACAACGATGGCAAGGAGCCGCGCGGCGGCTCGGTCAACTGGGCCTCGGGATTTCTTCCTGCCGTCTATCAGGGAACGGCCTTCCGTCCCGGCGATTCGCCGATCCTGCATCTCACCGCGCCCGAAGCCGTCGCCGCCGCGCAGCAGGAGCATTCGCTCGGTCTGCTCAATCGTCTCAATCGCCGGCTCGGCGATCGTTTTCCCGAGGACACGGAACTCAAGGCGCGCAACCGCTCGTATGAGCTTGCGGCGCAGATGCAGATCGCCGCACCGGAAGCCGTCGATCTGCGCAAGGAGTCGGCAGCGACACGCGAACTGTACGGTCTGAACGATCCGGCCACCGAAGGCTACGGCACGTGCATGCTGCGCGCGCGCCGCCTCGTGGAGCGCGACGTGCGCTTCGTCCAGGTGATCTCGGGCCCGCAGGAAGTCGATGGCGAAGACCGCAATTGGGACGGCCACAACAATCTTGAAGGCAATCACCGTGCGCATGCGCGCGCGGTCGACAAGCCGATCGCCGGACTGCTGGCCGATCTCAAGTCGCGCGGGCTGCTCGATTCGACGCTCGTCGTCTGGACCTCCGAGTTCGGCCGCACACCGTACGGTCAGAGCGGCGACGGCCGCGATCACAACCCATGGGGCTACACCCAATGGATGGCAGGCGCCGGTGTAAAGGCCGGCACGACGGTCGGCGAGACCGATGAGATCGGCCTCAAGGCGGTCAGCGAGGTGAAGGTCGATACGTACGACCTGCACGCCACGGTCCTGCAGTTGCTGGGCCTCGATCACCTGAAGACCACGTTCCTGCACAACGGTCGCGCCGAACGGCCGACCGTTGTGTATGGCTCGGTCGTCAAGGATCTGCTCGCGTAAGAGGCCCGACGATTCCGATGCGACTCGCTGCAATGGCGGGCATGACGCTGGCTGCGTTCATGCCCGGTACTCTGACCCTGGCCACCATCGATACCAGTGACGTGGATTCGTACCTGATGCAGGACATGGAGACTGCTCTCAAGAATCTCGAACCCGTGCTCACTGCAGGCAATGCCGGTTCGGCGCAGGCCGATGCGGAAGTGCTGCGCGATGGTCTGCAGTACACACACGACTACTTCGTTGCCAAGGGCGCAGACGACGGCATCAGGATCGCTGCCGAAGGGCAGGCGACGATTGCGCGCGTGCTCGCTGCCCTCGAAAACAAGGATCTGGAGGCGGCCATCGCCGCCGCCCGCGACACTGCGAAAAACTGCAAGGCCTGCCATGAAATCTACAAACCCTGAGCGAGGATCTGCGATGCGAAGTGTTGTGCTGTTCGGTGCGCTGCTGGCGTCGGTTCCTGCATTGGCTGCACTGAACGCCGGCGATGCTGCGCCTGCGTTCAAGGCGCCAGCGGCGCTCGATGGCAAACGGTTTTCGTTCTCGCTGCAGGAAGCCCTCAAGCGCGGGCCGGTGGTCGTCTACTTCTATCCGTCGGCGTACACGGGCGGCTGCAATCTGCAGGCACACACCTTCGCCAGGAACCACGAGAAGTTCGCCGCGGCGGGTGCCTCTGTCATCGGTGTCTCGCTCGACAGTATCGAGCGCCTGGCGGAGTTCTCCGCCGATCCGGAGTACTGCGCGGGCAAGATTCCGGTGGCGTCCGATGCGAACGGCGAGATCGCCCGGTCCTACGAACTGACCGTTCGCGCGGCAGAGGCGGGCAAGAAGGACACGCGCGGCGTCGAGATCGGTCACGGGCGAGCAGAGCGCACCACGTTCATCGTCACACCCGACGGCCGGATCGCAACTGCGCTCACCGGTCTGTCGCCCGTCGAGAACGTGGCGAAGTCGCTCGAGATCGTCGAGGCGCTTTCAACTTCGCGTACGTCGAAGCAGCAGCCGTGAGCGTCATCCCCGCAGAAGCCGGTGCGGCGACTGCCGGCGAGCGCGTGTCTCCGGGCACGCGCGGCGTGCAGGTCTGGGATCTGCCTCTGCGGATCTTCCACTGGTCGCTGGTGCTGTCGATCGCGGCCGCCTACATCACCGCCGAGTTCGGCGGCAGCGACTGGTCCGACTGGCACGGCCGGATCGGTTCGTTCGTGCTGGGCCTGCTGGTCTTCCGCCTGATCTGGGGTTTCATCGGCACGGAGCACGCGCGCTTTCGCAGTTTCGTGCCGACGCCCACGCGGATCTCTGCCTATCTGGGCGGTCGCTGGCGAGGACTGGGACACAACCCGCTCGGCGCTCTCTCGGTGATCGCATTGTTGTTGCTGGTGGCAGCGCAAGTCCTCACGGGCCTGTTCTCGAATGACGATGTGGCCTTCGCCGGTCCGCTGTCGGCGCGAGTCGACAAGGGGACGAGCGACGCGCTGACGGGCTGGCACGAAGATATCTTCTACGTGCTGGCCGGTTTCATCGGTCTGCACATCGCCGCGATCCTTTTCCATCTCCTGATCCGTCGGTCGAATCTCGTGACGCCGATGGTCACGGGACGCAAGCCCGCTGGCACCGGCGAATCTTCACCTGTGCCGGGATACCTGGGGCTGCGCTTCGCTGCCGCAGTCGTCGTCGCGGCGGCGATTTCCTGGTTCGTCTTTCGTGCTTCTCCACCCACCCAGGCTGAGGTCAACGCGCCACCGGCGGCGACCGCGGACTGGTAGTCACGACATCACTTCATCCGCATCCATATATGTATAGAAAATTTCTCTTTGCAGCGGCTTTGGCCATGGTCACGACGGTTTCATCGGGCGGACCGATCGAAGATCAGATCCGCTTCCGGCAATCGGCTTACTCGTTCATCAGCTGGAACACCGGCAAGATCAAGAAGCAGGTCGTCGATCAACCGGATACCTACAACAAGGAACAGGTGGTTGCCGCGGCCAATGCGATTGCCGCAGTGGCCAATTCCGGGCTCGGCGCGCTGTACGGTGTGGGGACCGATCAGGGCACCGGCTGGAAGCCGACGCAGCTCAAACCGGAGTTCTTCAAGCAGCCCGAAGAAGCGAAGCGCCTGGCCGTTGATTTCAACACGGCCGCCAACGAACTCGCCCGCATCGCCCAGGGTGGCGATCTGGCCGCCATCAAGACGCAATTCGGCAAGCTCAGCGAAACCTGCAAGGGCTGCCACAACAGTTTTCGTCAACGCGACTGATCTCATCTTTCAACACGGAACGAACGCCATGAAACGCATCGCTGGATTCACCCTTGCCGGATCGCTGTTGGTACTGACCGCCCACGCCGACGTCGATCTCAAGACACCTGCCATCGACGGCGTGGTCGCCGCAGGCACGAAGATCGAGTTCATCAGGGAAGGCTTCGAGGGAACGGAAGGACCGCTGGGTCTGCCGGACGGCAGCGTGGTCTTCACCGAGACGCAGGCGAATCGCATCACGCGCATTACCCCAGACGGTTCGATCGCATCGTTCCTCGAAAACAGCAATGGCTCGAATGGTCTGGCGCGGCTCAGCAACGGCGACATCGTGTCGGTGCAGACCGTGCGTCCCTCGATCGGTATCGTCTATCCGCCAGAGCGCGTGAAGACTCTCGTCGACGGCTTCGAAGGCAAGCCGCTGAATCGCCCCAATGATCTGGTCGCCGACAGCAAGGGCGGCATCTACTTCACCGATCCGGGTGCGCGCCCCGCCGCAGGTCAGCCGCCTGTGCAGACGGCGGTGTACTACCGCTCGCCGGCCGGCAAGCTGTCGCAGATCGATACGACCATCGCGCGTCCGAACGGCATCCAGCTCAGCGTGGACGAGAAGACGTTGTATGTCGCGAATACGGCCGGCGAGTACATTTTCGCCTACGACGTGGCGGCCGATGGCAGCGTCGGCAAGCGACGCAATTTCGCCAAGCTCGCCGGATTCAAACAGACCGAGAACGGCTGGAGCAGCGGCGCCGACGGTCTCGCCGTCGACTCGCAGGATCGCCTGTACGTCGCTTCCAGCGAAGGCATCCAGATCTTCAACGCGAAGGGTGTTGCTCTCGGCGTGATCCCGCTGCCGAAGGCACCGCAGAACCTCGCGTTCGCCGGCAAGGACAGGAAGACGCTCTACATCGTCGGTCGCGGCGCGGCGTATCGCATCGCATTGCTGGCGGAAGGCCCGAAGACCCGCGCGAAGTAAGTGACCGGATGAGGGGAGGCCAGTGACGAGGGTTCTTTCTTCTGTCTGTGGGGCCGGCTTCAGCCGGCCTCGAACTGTCAGGCTAAAGCCCGACCCACAGGAAGAACCAGCAACAATCGGCTAATTCAGTGCCGTTGGGCCAGAGCAAGAATTTTCTCACCTCGTCACCTTCGTGACTGTCGTCACTTCTCCGCACCGACCATGTCCATCGTCAGTCTGGCCCTGCGTCGCCCCTACACCTTCACGGTGGCGGCGCTTCTCATCGTGCTGTGCACGCCGTTCGTCCTGCGCAACATGGCGAGCGACATCTTTCCGCGCATCGACATCCCGGTGGTCGCCATCCTGTGGGGCTACAACGGCATGTCGGCAAAGGAGATCGCCGATCGCATCACCACACCGACCGAGCGCGGCCTGACGCAGTCGGTCACCGACATCGAGCATACGGAGTCGCAGTCGCTCGCCGGCCTGTCGGTGGTGAAGGTGTTCTTCCAGCCGGGCACCGACATCCGCTCGGCACTCACGCAGGTGCTGTCCAATGTGACGACCGTGCAGCGCTCGCTGCCGACGGGTACGCAGCCACCGCAGGTGTATCAATACTCCGCCACCGATCTGCCCATCCTGCAGATCGGCATGTCGAGCCTGACGCTGCCGGATACGGAAGTCGGCGATCTGGCGACCAACACCGTGCGCAGCCGACTCGTCACCATTCCTGGCGTGTCGCTCAACAATCCCTACGGCGTGAAGAATCGCCAGGTCTCGGTGGACTTGAACGGCCCCGCACTGCTGGCGCGAGGGTTGTCGCCAGCCGATGTAGTGGAAGCCATCGGTTCGCAGAATCTCATTCTGCCGACGGGCACCGTGAAGTGGGGCGACAACGATTATCCGGTGGCCCTGAACGGCGCGATCGGCAACCTGGCGTCGATCGGCGATATTCCGGTGCGCACCGTGGATGGCAGCACGACGTTCGTTCGCGACGTCGCGCACGTGCGCGACGGTTCATCGCCGCAGACCACCATCGTGCGCCAGAACGGCGATCGCGGCGTGCTGCTCACCATCCTCAAGAACGCGAGCGTCTCGACCGTGAAAGTGGTCGACGACGTGCGCGCCGCGCTGCCGCGCATCCTCGACCTGCTGCCGGAAGGCATCGAACTCGAACCCATGTTCGACCAATCGCTGTTCGTGAAAGCAGCCATCGGCAATGTCGTGCACGAGGGGCTGATCGCCGCGGGACTGACGTCGGCGCTGATCCTGCTGTTCCTCGGCAACTGGCGCAGCACCTGCATCGTCGCGGTATCGATTCCGCTGTCCATCTGCGCCTCGCTGATCGTGCTGTACGCGATCGGCCAGACGCTGAACCTGATGACGCTCGGCGGCCTGGCGCTGGCGATCGGCATTCTGGTCGACGATGCGACGGTGGAGATCGAGAACATCGAGCGGCATCTGCAGATGGGCAAGTCGCCGCAGCAGGCCATCCTCGACGGGGCGCAAGAGATCGCGGTGCCGGCCTTCGTGTCGACGCTGTGCATCTGCATCGTTTTCGTGCCGTTGTTCTTCCTGACGGGCATCACCCGTTACCTGTTCGTGCCGCTGGCGCAGGCAGTCATCTTCGCCATGATCGCTTCGTACCTGCTGTCGCGAACCCTGGTGCCGACGCTGGTCGTCTTCATGATGAACCGCAGGCACGAGCCGCCGTCGCACGGGCTGTTTCAACGCGTGCACGGCCATTTCGAGCGCGCGTTCGCGAGCTTCCGCCGCCACTACGTTGCGGTGCTCGACGCGGCGCTACGGCAGCGCGCCCGGTTCATGGGCGGATTCACGGTCGTCTGTGTGTTGTCGTTCGGCCTCTACCCGTTCCTCGGTCAGGATTTCTTTCCGAGCGTGGATGCCGGACAGCTGCGCCTGCGGGTCCGCGGACCGCAGGGGATCCGCCTCGAAGAAATGCCGCCGCTCATCGATTCCATCGACGCTGCGATCCGCGAAGTGATTCCCGCGAACGAACTGAACACCATCCTGGACATCATTGGCGGTCCGTATACGCCCCGTAATACCGTGTTCGGCAACTCGGGTTCGGTCGATGCCTCGGACAGCGAGATCCTGATCTCGTTGAACGAAGGCCACGGCGGCAGCGAGAAGTACATGAACCTGCTGCGTCAGGAATTACCGAGACGTTTTCCCGGGATCGAGTTCTTCTTCCAGCCGGCCGACCAGGTGAGTCAGTCGCTGAATTTCGGCACGCCGGCACCGGTCGACATCCAGATCTCAGGCAACCGGGTCGCCGATAACTATGCGCTCGCCGTCGAGATCCATCGCGCCATCCAGGCGATCCCCGGCGTAGTGGACGCCCGCGTTCACCAACGTGCCAATCGTCCCGCCCTCGACCTGCAGATGAACCGCACCCAGCTGCAGCAGCTGGGCCTGAGCGCGCGCGACGTCGCGCAGAGTCTGCTGATTTCGCTGAGCGGCAGCGGGCAGACCACGCCGACGTACTGGCTGAATCCGGCCAATGGCGCAACCTACAACGTCGGCGTGCGCACGCGCGAAGTCGAACTCGATTCGCTCGATGCGCTGATGCGCACGCCGGTCACGGGCGATGCGGGCCAGCCGCAGCTGCTGGGCAACCTGGTCAGTCTGTCGCGCACGACACAACCGTCGGTCGTGTCGCACTACGACATCGATCCGGTGATCGATATCTACGCCAGCGTGGCGCAGCGCGACCTGGGCAGCACAGCGCGCGAGATCGAGCGGGTGGTAGATGAGTTCCGGCCGAAACTGGTTCGCGGCTCCGAAATCGCGGTGCGCGGCCAGCACGTCACCATGCGCGAGTCGTATCGGGCGCTGATTCTCGGTGTGGTCGTCGCCGTGGTGCTGGCGTACTTCCTCATCGTCGTGAACTTCCAGTCCTGGCTCGATCCGCTGGTCATCATTGCGGCGCTGCCCGCGGCACTCGCCGGTATCGCCTGGCTGCTGTTCCTGAGCGGCACACCGCTCAGCGTGCCGGCACTCACGGGGGCCATCATGACCATCGGCGTAGCTACCGCGAACAGCATTCTCGTGGTCTCGTTTGCGCGTACCCGGCTGCGTGATGGCGCCATGCCGGTCGAAGCGGCGCTCGATGCGGGCGCCACGCGCCTGCGTCCTGTCGTGATGACGGCACTCGCGATGATGACCGGCATGCTGCCCATGGCACTCGGCATCGGCGCCGGTGCAGAGCAGAACGCGCCGCTCGGTCGCGCCGTCATTGGCGGCTTGCTGTTCGCGACGATCTCGACGCTCCTGTTCGTGCCGGTGCTGTTTGCCGCCGCGCACCAGCTCCTGGAAAGGCGCAGACGCGCCGCTGACTTCACGCCGTTGCCGGAGCCTGCCGCATGACCGCCGTTCCCCCTTCAGTCGTTGTCACGGATCCGGTAGCCAGATCGCAGAGCCTGCGATGGGCCGTCCGCGTCGTCGTGATCGGTGCGGGCCTGCTGATCGCGGGCGGCACACTGCGGCTGTATGCGAATGATCGGGCGGCGCGTGGCCTGGAGAAACAGGCTGCCGCGCGGCTGGTGCATTCAGTCTCGGTCGTACACGCAAAGTCGGCGGCGTCGCAGCTTACGGTGCATCTGCCGGCCACGTTGCGCGGCAACGAAGAGGGCGTCGTCTATGCGCGCACCGGCGGTTATGTCAGTCGCTGGCACAAGGAAATCGGTGATCCGGTGCGGCAGGGCGACATTCTCGCCACGCTGTCGGCGCCCGAGCAGGAGCAGGAGTTGTTGCAGGCGCGGGCCACGCGCGAACAGACCCGGGCACGCGCGTCGCTGGCACGCACTTCGCTCAGGCGTTGGGAGGCGCAGCGCCAGCTCGTCTCACAGCAACAGTTCGAAGAGAAGAGCAGCGAGGCTGCACAGGCCGACGCCGATCTGAATGCCGCCGAAGCCAATGTGCAGCGCCTCGAGAACCTGCTGGCACTGCAGAAAGTCAGAGCACCGTTCGATGGGGTGATCACGCGGCGGCGCATCGATACGGGCGCACTGGTGACCGCCGGTGTCACAGAGCTGTTTTCGATCGCACAGGTGAAGCCGCTGCGCCTGACGCTCTGGGTACCGCAGACGTACGCCAGCGACGTTCGTGACGGTCAGCAGGTCTCCGTCAGAGTCAATGGCGTGGAGTGGCGTTTCACCGGAACGATCGAACACATTTCCGGTGCCATCGATACTTCCACCCGCGCGCGACAAGTCGAGATTGCGGTGGCGAATGAGGACGGACGCCTGCTGCCTGGCGCCTACGCTGAAGTCGGCCTGCAACTGACCAGCGGCGCGCACTCGCTGCTGATTCCGCCGAATGCCCTGCTGATCAACAAGGAAGGTCCGCGTGTGATGATCGTGGGCGACGACGATCGAATTGCATTCCGTTCCATCCGTCTCGGTCGCGACCTCGGCAAGGAGATCGAGGTGCTGGAAGGCATTACGACGAGCGATCGCCTGGTGACCAACCCGGCGGATCTGCTCAGGGAAGGCGACGAGGTGGTGGTGAAGGTGGCAGCGAGTTCCTGAGTGCGGCGGCACGCGCGCCAGTGAGTGGAGCTGATCGTGCCGCGGCCAACGGGACGGCCGCGGTCAGTTCACGACATGACAGGGATCGTCACCGTCGAGCGGACTGTGATCGTCGTAAGTGCCGGGTTCAGTCTCGGCGGTGATCATTCCGAAGCGCTTCAGCAGCGTACGCAACACGTTGCGCGAGATGCCCAGCAGCTTCGCGGTCTGTACCTGGTTGTTGCTGCAGAACGTGAATGCACGGCGCACGGTCAGCTCTTCCAGCTGCTGATGGAGATTTGTGGGCGGATTGGAAAACAGGCGCTGCAGCTGGGAGGCAATGACATCGAGCGGTGCCGCAGGCTCGCCGCCGGCGGCACCGGGCACCGCAGTGAAGCGCAGATCCTGCGCCTGGATTTCGCCGCCGGACGCCTGCAGCATCGCGGAGTAGATGACATTCTCCAGTTCACGGATGTTGCCGGGCCATGAATGCTGCTGCAGCGTCCGCACGGCCGCGGGTGTCAGGGCGGGGACGGGCAGTCGCAGTCTGCCGCTGTAAATGCCGAGAAAATGCGTCGCGAGCGGCAGGACGTCAGCCGGCCGCTCGCGCAGCGCGGGTAGCTGCAGCGTCACCACGTTAAGCCGGTAAAAAAGATCGAGTCGGAAACGACCGCCGGCAACGGCCTCGGTCAGATCGACGTTGGTCGCCGTGACCAGCCGCACGTCCAGGGCGATGGCCTTGCGCGAACCGACCCGCACGACTTCTCTCTCCTGCAGCACGCGCAGCAGTTTGACCTGCAGCGCCTGCGGCAGGTCGCCAATCTCGTCGAGAAACAGCGTGCCGCCGTTGGCGGCCTCGAACCAGCCAGCCCTGGTCTCGTTCGCGCCCGTGAACGATCCCGCTTGGTGTCCAAAGAGTTCTGCCTCCGCCAGCGATTGCGTCACCGCGCCGCAGTTCACCGCGACAAACGGGCCCTTGCGTCCGCTTTGCGCGTGCAGGTGACGAGCGATGAGTTCCTTGCCGGTTCCCGTCTCGCCGATGATCAGAATCGGAGCGTCGGAGGAGGCGACACGATCGATCCGCTCGAGCACGGCCTTCGATTTCGGGTCATTGAAGATGACGGCTCTGGCTCGAATCGACAATTCCGGGTCTGCTTGCGCTATCAGTCTCTCGCTTCCGTTTGTCATCTCGTCCGTCCGTGTTGTCAGGCTGTGGAGTATTGCGCGCTCCGTGTGCCCGCCAAAGCGCATGTGAGCATCTCCTCATGAGCGTGCGCGATATCGAATGACCGCGATGTCACATGTGTGGTCGTTTGTTACTCGTTGACGACCGGATCACTGATTTCTGTCACCATCGGGACTGTTCAACGAGAGACACGAACCATGAACTGGCTCGCACACACGCTGCTGTCCGAGTCGAACATCGATTTCCAGCTGGGAAATCTGCTCGCGGATCTGGTGCGAGGTCCGGATCGCGCGGCGATGAGTGCGGATTTTCTGTGCGGTGCGGCGTGTCACAAGGCCATCGACGCCTTCACCGACTCCCATCCCGTGGTTCGTCGCAGCCGCGCGCGAGTGGGCGCGGAATATCGTCGCTTCAGCGGTGTGCTGATCGATGTGTTCTACGACTACCTGCTCGCGAATCAATGGCAGCACTATTCATCGCAATCGTTGCAGGAGTTCGTGCAGGCATTCTATGCCGGCGCGCGGGTAGCTACGTTGCCGCTCCCGCCGAACGCCAGGGTAACGCTCGAACGCATCGTTCGCCTCGACCTGCTGGGTTCGTATCGGGAGCTGGCAGGCGTGGAGCACGCGTTGCGGCGCATCTCGACCTATCTCACCCAGCGCTGGCACCGCCCCTTCGCGTTGCAGGACAGCGTCTCGCTGCTGAGTGCGGAGGAGGCGGGCTTTACCGAAGACTTCGCGGAGTTCTTTCCGCAGCTGCAGGCGCATGTGGCGGAGTGGATGGAAGGGAAGGGGTTGACTGTTGACTGTTGACCGTTGACGGCCAGAAGGGGCGCCGCGTCATTCCGGTGTTTGATGTGGCCTGCGTTGGGCGACGACGCTTTCTGCCTGTCAACCCTCAACGGTCAACCGTCAACCCTCTTGTCATACCTCCAGCCCGATCGACCGCATCAGCTCCACGCCATTGCTGCGCGTCACCACCCCGTCGCGCAGCGTGTAATCGAACTTCATTCGTCCATCGATCAGCTCATCCTGGAAATGCATGTTGCGCAGCCGCGGGCTGCCGGCGGTGTCGATATCCATCAGTGCCAGGTCGTGAGTGGTGATCAATCCGATGGCGCCGCGTTCCAGGAAGCCGTGGAGAATGCCTTCCGCTCCGATACGACGATCCTTCGAATTCGTTCCCTGCAGCAGTTCGTCGAGCAGGAACAGCAGCGGCAGCGGTTGCTTCGTCAGATCCAGGAGTTGCCGCAGCCGCGTGATTTCGGCGTAGAACCGCGAACTGCCCTCGTGCAGCGAATCGTTGACGCGGATGCTGGCGCCGACCTGCAGCGGCGTGAGTTCGAAGGACGCGGCGCGCACCGGCGCACCGGCCATGGCCAGCACGGTGTTGATGCCGAGCGTTCGCATCAGGGTGCTCTTGCCGGACATGTTGGAACCGCTGATCAGCAGCACGCGTGTCGGTGCGACGATCGCGACATCGTTGCGCACGCAGCGCTCTGCGGGAATCAGCGGGTGTCCGAGCTGCACGGCGCGCACACCGGCCTCGCCGTCGATGAAGCGGGGCAGCGGATCCTGCGGATGTTCGAAGCTGTAGTTGGCGATGGACAGCAGCGCTTCGATTTCGCCGATGGCGTCGAGCCAGCCGCCGACCGCCTTGCCGTGTTCGGCGCGCCAGCGTTCGGCCGCCAGCGAGACATGTACGGAATAGAGCAGCGGCAGGCCGAGCAACTGCATCAGCGGATTCCGGCGCGATTCGATCCACTGCACGATGGTCGCCAATCGTGTCATCGCAGCCGATGCAGGCACCGAATGCGATGACAGCCGCTGCCGCAACGCGAGCATGCGGGTCGATTGCAGCGGTTCGCGCTCGATGCGTTCGATCAGGCCGGCTAGCAGCTTCAGATCCTCGAATGCCTGCTCGGTGCTCTGCATTGCCTGTTGCAGCTCGGCCTTCAGCAGCCGAATCACGGCGCCTTCGGCTGTCAGGATCAGAAGCAGCGGCGAGATGAGTCCCCAGCGATACCAGGCATAGGCCGCCGCAATGGCCAGTACCGGCAGAACGAACGCGGCCGGCAACAGCCATCGCTGTCTCAACCGGTTCGGCGATTCGGCCCACTGCACGAGTGCCTGCGGTTGCACGCCCACGCGCACGTCTGCGCCGAGTCCGGCGATGTCCTCGCGCAGATCGAGCCGTTCGCGCAGTTCGGCCACCGCCTGTTGACGTTCGCGCACTTCGTCCACCGCGGCCGGGGACAGCAGCCAGCGCGCAAGACATTCCTCGCCCATGCGCGTGCGACCCGTGAACAGCAGTTCGAACAGGCTGCCGCGACCGAACAGATCGAGATCCGCCGCATAGACATGATGTGGATCGTTGAACTGCGCACCTTCCTGCCCCGTGCCGATCCAGCGATCTTCCAGCCGCGCGATGCCGGCACGATGAAAGCCCGCCGCCCGTTGAAATAGTGTCGAACGACGCCGGATGCGCCCATGCCAGGCCACCGCGGCGAGAAACGCCGCCACGGGCAGCATCAGCCACCACAGCGAATGCGTGTCGCGGCTCAACAGCCACCAGGCCGTCGTGATCACGCCGAGGAACAGTGCGATCCGCAGCGAGCCGAGCCGATCCTGCGTGCGGTCGAGCGCAGCGACGCGTTGCTCGTGCTGTTGCAGACGAGCGCGATAGGTGTCCGATGGGTTCAAGGGCTGACTCACAACTTCAGGTTTCACGTCGCGGCCATGGTCGGAGGCCGATCATAGCGTCCACTGCCCGGGAGAGAGGAACGGTGTCGAAGAACCCGGGGAAGGTGAGATGATGCGCCCCGCGTCCGGCGATCTTTCCGGCAACAAAACCAAGGAGAGCCCGAAATGTTGAAGCGTCTGGCGATACTGGTACTCGCGGCCCTGTGTGTGTCCTGCAGATCCCGAACGCTGAACTCATGAGCAACCTTGAGCTTCGTATTCCACCGGTCGTCCTCACACTCGCATTCGGTGTGGCCATGTGGGCCTTGGCCAGGTTCACTCCCTCGTTCAACTTCGATTTCCGCGGGTGGATCGCCCTGGCGCTGGTCGCGACCGGCCTGTTCGTCATCGCGCAGGGCATCGCCGAGTTCAACAGGGCCAGTACGACCGTGAATCCCACGCAGCCGGAAAGTTCATCAACGGTCGTCACCAGCGGCATCTATCGCTGGAGCCGCAACCCCATGTATGCGGGATTCCTGTTGATCCTCGCAGGCTGGGCTGTGCAGCTTGCAAGCCTTGCAGCCGTGCTGCTGTTGCCAGCCTTCGTGCTGTACATGAACCGATATCAGATCCAGCCGGAAGAACGAGTACTTACCGGAAAGTTTGGCGCGGAGTACCTGGCGTACCAGCAGCGCGTGAGAAGGTGGCTGTGAGGTATCGCTCGCCAGATGGCGGACGTTACGGGTCATGGACGTCCCTGGCTAAGCAATGTTGCAGCTGCAACAACCCGAATCTGAACCAGGTTTCCATTCGCCCTGAGCGCAGAGTCCGAAACAGACTATGTGCTTGCGAATAGCTGAAGCACCGCCTTCAGAAGCACCGATGGACTTGCTCCTGATAGCGGACCCATCCGAAGGTGCGGTCAAAAGATACCTTGAAGGGTCAAGGTGTTTCCTGGCGTATTCCGGGGACGCGATTACCGGTGTTTGCGTCGTCAAGCCGATCGCAGTGGAGGTGTTGGAGCTGATGAACATCGCCGTTTCGCCGTCGGCTCAGCACAACGGCATTGGAACGCGTCTTCTGCAGCATGTCATCGAGAAAGCCAGAGAGTCGGGTGCGCAGCGTCTGGAAGTGGGTACGGGCACTTTCGGCTACCAATTGGCCTTCTACCAGCGGCAAGGATTCCGGGTTAAAAGCATTGATCAGGACTTCTTCCTGAAGAACTACTCAGAAGCCATCGTTGAGGACGGGATTCAGCACAAGGACATGCTGAGACTGGCTATCGAATTCTGATCAATGTGCGACCAGCGAATGATGGGAGATTCGCTCTCAATTTGATTTGCAGGTTTGTTCGATCGTAACGAAAAACAACGCCGCACCGCGGCAAACCCCGCCTCTTACGCCTTCAGACCAATTTTCCGCCTCTCTCGTCCCGGCTACCGTTCGCGCACCCTCCACATGTCCGGGTTCCTGCGACAGGGACGTCGCGGATCCCGGGGTGCCAGCCACATGAATACCGCCGAGTTCGATACCAGGTTGCGTCATCAACGCAGACCGGAACGGGCTGAGCAACCTC
>CAYWHG010000045.1:0-31559 GCA_964457865.1 uncultured Steroidobacter sp. | reverse complement strand
ATCTGCGACTCGGACGAATTCGTTGCCCATGCCGCCGGCATTGCGGCGCTCTATCGTCGCGAACGCGAACTCGAAGGCGCGGACCAGCGGCGCGAACTTCGCGACACGCTGAAGACGCTGCAGCGCCATGCCGGGGCACTCGCCGCCTGGCTTGACGAGGCACACGCAGGTCGCACCGTGCCTCCGCAGCAGACCGCCTTGAGACTGATCGGCGAAGTCGGCGGCGACAACGCCATCGTGCAGGCCTGGGCGACGCGCGTGACGAGCGCCACGACTCGGACCATCGACACGCTCAAGACCCGTCGCCCCGACGCGGGCAAGGCCGTGCGCATCGCGGCCGAGGCGCTGAAGGCGACCTTCGAGCATCACAAGCTGAAGTGGTCGACCACCCTGACGAAGGGTCAGGCGGCGCCGGGCCTGGCACTGCTGTGCGCGATTGCGCACGATGCGGGCGATCGCGAACTCACGCCGGTCGAAGCACGCAAGGCACTGCGCGCCCCTGCCACGAATCAGTGACGCATGCGGTTGGCGAAGCCGACCACCTGCGCCGCCAGCATCGCGAACTGCACCTGCACTTTTTCCTCGAGACAGCGGCCATCGTCATCGAAGAGCCGTTCCGCGGTATTCAACGTGATCCCGAGCGGCGTCGGCCAGCCGCGCAGCGCATGAACGATGGTGCGCACCGACGTGAGCGTCGTGCCCGCGCCCTGCCAGCCATGCGCCGTGACGATGCAGCCGACGGCGCGATCATGCAGATACGGTCGGGTGTCGCCGCGCAGGTCTTCGAGCAGATCGATGGCGTTCTTGAGCAGGCCGGAAATTCCGGCGTGATAAGCGGGCGTGGCGAGGATCAGGCCGTCGGCCTGCCGTACCGCCTCGACGAACTGCCGCTGCAGGTCTGAGCGCTGCGCATCCTCCGGTGAATACAGCGGCAACTGCGCCAGCACCGGCCCGGCGAACAACGTGGTCTGCGCACCCAGACGTTCCGCCGCCTGCAGCGTCGCGGTCAGCGTCCGTTCGGTCGACGAGCCCGGCTTGGTGGTACCGCCGATGCCGACGATCCGTGGAGGGTGTGGGTTTTCGGGCATGCGCATGTCTTGAGTGAGTGGGCAGGCGACGACGACCCGGCAGCGATGGCAAGATCGGCGCGGCCGCCAGAATACCAACAATGCCCGCAACAGGATGCGCATGAATCCCGCCCAGCAGCCCAGCCAGTTCCGACTCTTCGCCCAGCGCCGCTTCCTGCCGTTCTTCGGCGCCCAGGCGTTCGGCGCGTTCAACGACAACGTCTACAAGAATGTGCTGCTGATCCTGGCGACCTACCAGGCGGCGACTTACACGAGCATGGAGCCGCAGCTGCTGACCAATCTCGCGGGCGGACTGTTCATCCTGCCCTTCGTGCTGTTCTCGGGCATCGCCGGGCAGCTTGCCACGCGTTACGACAAGACGGTGGTGCTGAAGGCGGTCAAGGCCTTCGAGATCCTCATCATGGCAACCGCGGCCTTCGGGTTCGCGCAACAGCACATCGGCATCCTGCTCGGCGCGCTGTTCATGATGGGCGCGCACTCCACGTTCTTCGCGCCCGCGAAATACGGCCTGCTGCCCGAAGTGCTCGACGAGAGCGAACTGGTCGGCGGCAATGCACTCATCCAGATGGGAACGTTCCTGGCGATCCTGCTCGGCACGCTGTTCGCTGGCATTCTCGCGAGTCACGGCGACATCGGTGTGATCGCAATCGCACTGATCGCGATCGCCGTGGCGGGTTTCGCGGCCAGCCTCGCGATTCCCAAACTCAAGCCGGTCGACCCGAGTCTGCGCATTGACTGGCGTCCGTGGAGTTCCGCATGGGACAACATCCAGGCGGCGCGCGAATCGCGCACCGTGTTCCTGTCCATCCTCGGCATCTCGTGGTTCTGGTTCTACGGCGCGCTGGTGCTCGCGCAGCTGCCGCTCTATTCGAAAGACATTCTCGGCGGCAACGAGGAAGTCGTCACCGTACTGCTGGTCGTGTTCTCGGCCGGCGTCGGTATCGGCTCGCTGCTGTGCGAACGCCTGTCCGGACACAAGGTGGAAATCGGCCTGGTGCCCTTCGGCTCGATCGGCCTCACCGTATTCGCGATCGACCTGTACTTCGCCGCACCCGTGGCTCTAGGCTCGCAACTGCTGGCGCCGCGCGCCTTCATCGAGCAGCCCGGCATCTGGCGCGTGCTGCTCGATCTCGGACTGATCGGCGTCTTCGGCGGCTTCTTCATCGTGCCCCTCAATGCACTGGTGCAGCAGCGCTCGCGACGCGAAGTCATTTCGCGCGTCATCGGCGCGAACAGCATTCTCAACGCGGCTTTCATGGTGGTCGCCGCGCTCTTCGGCGCCACCGCGCTGCAGGCGGGGATGTCGATTCCGCAACTGCTGCTGGCCACCGGCATCCTCAACGCCTTCGTCGCGATCTACATCTACAGCCTCGTGCCGGAGTTCCTGCTGCGCTTCCTCGCCTGGCTGCTGGTGCACTTCATGTACCGCTTGAAGACCGAAGGATTGGAGAAGATTCCCGAGGAAGGCCCGGCGCTGCTGATCTGCAATCACGTCGGCTTCGTCGATGCCATCGTCATCGCCGCCGCCTCGCGCCGGCCCGTGCGCTTCATCATGGAAGCCGCCATTTTCCGGATCCCGGTGCTGCGCCAGATTTTCCGCGGCATGAAGGCGATTCCCGTCGCGCCGCAGAAAGAAGATCCCGAGTGCTACGAACGCGCCTTTCAACTGGTCGCGAAAGAACTTCGCGACGGCAACCTGGTGTGCATCTTTCCCGAAGGCCGGCTGACCGCCGATGGCGAGATCGCCGCGTTCCGTCCCGGCATGCTGCGCATCCTCGAAGAAACGCCGGTGTCTGTGATCCCGATGTCACTCGGCGGCCTGTGGAATTCCATGTTCTCCCGCAAGTACGGCCCCGTCTGGAACCGCTGGCCCCGCCGCGTCTGGGCCCGCATCACGCTGCGCGTCGGCGAACCGATCGCACCGCAGGAGGCGAAGCTTGAAGTGATGCGTCAGCGGGTCGTCGAACTGCGCGGGGCGAATCCGTGAGAGAGAAATGGCCGCAAAAGGCGCAAAAGGCACAAAGAAGAACCGGAATCTCAGATCGGAATTCTTGTTCTTATTTTTGCGCCTTTTGCGGCTATTTCTCTCCTCTCAATTCCGTCGCCGACCCTGCGCTTGCCAGTAGCGGATCAGGACGAAGCCGGTGGCCATGCCGCCGAGGTGGGCGAAGTGGGCGACGCCCTGTGCCGTCTGTGTGATGCCGAGGTACAGCTCCAGCAGCCCGTACAGCGTGACGAACAGCCAGGCGGGCATCGGGATGGGAATGGGCAGCAGGATGAGCTTGCGATGCGGCCAGGCCAGGCCGAACGCCAGCAGGATGCCGAACACGGCACCGGAAGCGCCGACGACAGGCGCAGGCGGCAGGTTGGCGACGCGCACCACGATCAGATGCATCAGCGCGGCGCCAACTACGCAGACGAGGTAGTACGTCAGATACCGCTTCGAACCGAACAGCCTCTCGACGTCGGAGCCGAACATGAACAGCGCGAACATGTTGAAGAACAGATGCATGAAGCTGCCGTGCATGAAGCCATAGGTCAGCAACTGCCACACCTGGAACGGCGGGCCGCCCATGCGCTCGATCTGCGGCGGCCAGAGTGCGAACTGCACGCTCACGAGTTGGCCAAGCAGGTACTGCAGGCCGAACACGATGACGTTGATCAGGATGAGGGTTTTGTTGATCGGCGTGATGCGGTCGAGCATCGCGTGAGTATGCGGGTGCCCGGCGGCAATTCAAACCCTGGGAAAAGAGGAGAGCCGCGAAGACCGCGTAAAAGAAGCGAAGGTATCGGAAACAGATTCTGTCATTGCCCGTCACGCGCACAGGAATGACGAATCTCTCCGACCCCACATTTCTCACATTCTTTTATGCGGTCTTTCGCGGCCTCTTACATAAAAAAAGCCCGCTCAGAGAGCGGGCAATCAGGGGGAACAGCGCGAACGAAATCGATTTCAATTCATGCGGCATGCGCCGGCGCGTCGTGACAGGGACGGAACGGCAGGCCGAGATCGCGTGCGACGGCCTCGTGAGTGATCGCGCCGTCGAAAACGTTCAGTCCATTGGCCAGATGCGGATCGAGCGCGAGCGCCTCCCGGGTTCCATGCGCAGCGAGCGCCTTCACGTACGGCAAGGTCGCATTGGTCAGGGCGAACGTCGATGTGCGCGGCACGGCGCCGGGCATGTTGGTGACGCAGTAGTGCACGACGCCATCGACGACGAAGGTCGGCTCCGCATGCGTAGTTGGACGACTGGTTTCGAAGCAGCCGCCCTGGTCGATGGAGATATCGACCACCACGGCGCCGGGTTTCATCTTCTTCACCATGGCATGCGTCACGAGCTTCGGCGCCGCTGCGCCGGCGACGAGTACCGCGCCGATCACGAGATCGGCCTGCGTGACCAGCGATTCGATGGCCTCCGATGTCGAGGCGACGGTCTTGAGCGCGCCGTGGAACTGCGCATCGAGTACCCGCAGCCGCCTCAGCGATTTATCGACGATGGTCACGTCGGCACGCAGTCCTACGGCCATCTCGGCGGCGCAGGTCCCTGACACGCCGCCGCCGAGAATCACGACCTTCGCCGGTGCGACACCCGGCACGCCACCGAGCAATACGCCGTAGCCGCCGTTCGCCTTCTGCAGCGACACGGCGCCGACCTGCACGGACATGCGTCCCGCCACTTCGCTCATCGGCGTCAGCAAGGGCAGCGAGCCGTCCGGCGCGGTGACTGTTTCGTAGGCGATGGCCGTGGCGCCGGAGGCCATCAGTGCTTTCGCCTGCGCCGCGTCGGCGGCCAGATGCAGATACGTGAACAATGTCTGGCCACGACGCAGCATCCGGCATTCGGCCAGTTGCGGTTCCTTGACCTTCACGACGAGCTCAGCCGCCGCAAATACGTCCGCTGCCTGCGCGACGATTTTCGCGCCTGCTGCCTGATAGGCCGCATCGTCGAAGCCGATACCGGCGCCCGCCGTGCTCTGGACCAGCACCTCATGTCCCGCTTCGATGAGTTCGCGCACGCCGGCCGGAACGAGGCCGACGCGATACTCATGGTTTTTGATTTCCCTCGGAACGCCGATACGCATGCCTGGCCTCGCAATGACCGTTGACTGCGCCACAGTAGGCGCCGGGCCGCGCGAGGAAACTGCACAATATGGCCAGATGCCCAGTGTTTCTGGCAGACTCTGCCGCGTTATTGAGAGATTACGAAGGATTCTTGCGCATGTCCCTGGACCGTTTCGACCGCGCGATATTGCAGGTCCTGCAGCTCGACGGCCGCATCACCAACAGCGAACTCGCCGAACGCGTGAATCTTTCCGAGTCCGCCTGCCTGCGCCGCGTCCGCGCCCTGGAAGAGTCCGGCCTGATCGAGGGCTACACCGCACGCATCAACCAGCAACGCGCCGGCTGCCCAGTCAACGTCTTCGTCAACATCACGCTCGATCGCCAGGACGAAGTCGACCTGCGTAAATTCGAAGAAGCCGTGCGCAAGATTCCCGAGGTGATGGAGTGCTACCTGATGACAGGCGACTACGACTACGTCGTGCGCGTCGTCGTCGCCGACACCGCCGACTTCGAACGCCTCCACAGCAAGCACCTCACTCGGCTGCCTGGGGTTGCACGAGTACATTCGAGCTTCGCGCTGCGTACGGTGCAGAAGTCGAAGGAGCTGCCAATCAGATAAGAACGGGATTGGCCGCAAAAAGGCGCAGGAAGCACAAAGTCAGAGGGGTTCGATGAAGGGCGTTTCAGTATCGACTGTGGACAGTGCGTACTTTCGAATCTGGAATTTTCGGGAACCGAAGTTCACCAACAAGCCATGTTCAACGCGTGCCGAACGCAGATAGCCGAGTAACTGGGCTTCATGTTCCGAACACAGCGAACTGACTGCTTTGACTTCGACGATGAGAAATCCTTCGACGACCAGGTCGGCGAAGTACTCTCCGACGTTGGTTCCGTCCTTGTCGAACACATTCAACGGCTGCTGCTGCGTCACTCTCATTCCGGCAACGCGTAGACGGTGCGTCAGCGCATTCTCATAGACTTTCTCCATATGTCCGTGCCGGAAGTACGTGTGCACAGCGAACGCTGTCTCACGGATCACATCACACAGCTTTCTGACTTCATCCATCGTCCATGACCTCGTTGCAATCACGGACACCCTAGACGTTATCAGAGAACTTCCTCACTTCATTTTTGTGAGTTTTGCGCCTTTTTGCGGCTATTCTCCGCCCTCTTACAGCCCTCGCGGCGCCAGGAACGCGTGCCCGCGTATCGACACCGCCTTCACCAGTACCCAGATCGGCATACCGACCTGCAGCGACAACGACTGCAATGCCGCGCGGGTAACTCGCGAGAGAACGATGGAGCCACCGACGTCGACGCTGACGAGGTCGGCATCGACATCGTCGGGAACGATCGAGGTGATGCGGCCGGCGAGGATGTTGCGGACGCTCAGGCCCTCCGGGGGATAGGTCGCGAGAATTACGTCGCGGGCGAGCACCTGCACGCGCACCTGCGCGCCCGGGCGCGCATCGCGCAGCGTGACGTTGAGCGTGCCTTCGCCGACCTGCACGGCGGCGAGTCCCGTGTGCGGATCGGCGGCGACGATCGAACCGCTGACCACGGAGCCGACGGCTTCGGCGCCGACGATGGCGCGCAGTTCGGGGTGCAGGCTCATTTCTTCCACGGCGCCTTGGGCGACGATGCGGCCGTCGCTCATGAGCACGACGTGCGTTGCCAGGCGCAGCACTTCGTCGAACTGGTGGCTGACGAAGACGATGGGGATCGACAGTTCGTCGCGCAGTTTTTCGAGGTACGGCAACACTTCTTCGCGGCGTGCGGCGTCGAGCGAGGCCAGCGGTTCGTCGAGCAGCAGCAGGCGCGGCTGCGACAGCAGCGCGCGACCGAGCGCGACGCGCTGACGTTCGCCGCCGGACAGGTCGCGCGGTCGTCGCCGCAGCAGGCTTGCGAGTCCCAGCAGATCGACGACGTGATCGAAGGTGATCGCACGCTCTGCCGCCGGTGCGCGGCGCTCGCCATAGCGCAGGTTGCCCAGCACGCTCAGGTGCGGAAACAGGCGCGCATCCTGGAAGACATAGCCGATGCGACGCCGCTCGGCCGGCACGCGCATGCGCGCCGGCGTGTTTTCCAGCGTGACGCCGCCGATCTCGATGACTGCAGATTCCGGCGGCAGCAGGCCGGCGATGATGTTGGCGAGCGTCGTCTTGCCGCAGCCGGAGCGGCCGAACAGCGCGACGGTGCCGGCCGCGGGAACATCGACGGCGACATCGAGCGTGAAGGCATCGCGCTGGAGCCGGGCGACGATCTTCACGCCGGTCGCCCCAGCATCCAGCGCAGGCGTCGCGCAATGAGTTCGGCCGCGACGAGTCCGGCGATGCCGAGCGTGAACGAGATGGTCGCGAGTCGCGCGGCGAGCGCATCGCCGCCGGGCGTCTGTAGTGCCGTATAGAGCGCGAGCGGCAGCGTGCGCGTCTCTCCAGGGATGTTCGAGACAAATGTGATCACCGCACCGAATTCGCCGAGGCCGGCGGCGAAGGCCGTGACGGCGCCGGCCAGGATTCCCGGCAGCATCAGCGGCAGGGTGATGGTCCAGAACCGGTCCCATGCGCCGGCGCCGAGCGTGCGCGCGGCGTCTTCGAGTCCGGCATCCACGCCTTCGAGCGAAATGCGGATCGCGCGCACCATGAGCGGGAACGTCATGACGGCGGTCGCGAGTGCCGCGCCGGTGCTGGTGAAGATCAGCTGCACGCCGAACGTACGATCGAGCCAGCCGCCGATCGGGCCACGGGTGCCGAACAGCAACAGCAGCAGGTAGCCGACGACGACGGGCGGCAGCACCAGCGGCAGATGCACGAAGGCATCGAGCAGGATCCGCCCTGCCACGCGCCGCCGCGCCAGCACCCAGGCGACCAGCACGGCCAGCGGCAGAGCGAACAGAACGCTGCGCAGCGCAACGGACAGGCTCAGGCGGATGGCGTCGAGTTCGGCGGCAGTCATCGACCAGCAGTCATCGGATATCGGTGAAGTTCCGTCAGCGAATCTCCCCGCCTGACGGCGGGGTGCGCCGCAGTATAGAGGCGCAGGCGCTTAACTTTACGCAATGAAACCGCCGCAGGCTGTGGCTGCGCGTCCCGACAATAGCCAAGTCGCACTGCGACGCCTTATATTGCGCCGGGATTTGCGATTCTGTGGCCGGACTGTCCGAGCCCAACAAGACACGAGGGGTATTCGATGAAGATCCAGTTTCTGGCCAGCCTCACGCTGGTGGGTTTGCTGAGCGCCAGCTTCGCCAACGCGGAATGCCTGTATCCCAAGGCCCCGGCGTCGATGCCGGACGGCTCCACGGCCACGGAACAGGAAATGATCGACGGCATGAAGGCCGTGAAGGAATACAACAGCCAGGTCACCGCGTACCTGAGCTGCCTCGACATGGAAATGCAGGCACGCATCGATGCGGCCGGTGCCGAAGCACCTGCCGATCAGATCGCACAGATCAAGGCCATCCAGGCCAAGCGTCACAATGCGGCCGTCGAGGAACTGGAAGCGCACGCCGCCCGCTTCAACGAGCAGGTGAAGGTCTACAAGGGACGCAACAAGAAGAGCTGACTGTTTCTGCACTCCCCGGCGCGGGAGTGATTGCTAAAGACGCCCGGTGGCTCGTTCGCGAGCGCCGGGCGTTTTGCTTTCAGGACGGCTTTCCCGGCAGCGAGAGTGGAGCAGGTCACGAATCGGGCATCGCTGCTCCGGTTATGTGAAGAACGCAGCGCCGCATCTCTCAAGCACATCGGCGTCCGGGCCGATTCAGGGTTCGATCCACCCCGCAAACGGGGGCAAATCCTGTGTCGCACGGAGATCGAGAGATGAACCACCTGATCGCAGCGATTGTGGCTACCGCCGCCCTCACCGGCTTCGCAGCTTCGGCGCAGGCCGAGTGCGTGTTCCCCAAGGCCCCGGCCAGCATTCCCGACGGCAAGACCGCCTCCGAGGCTGAAATGGTCGCTGCCATGACGGCCTTCAAAGCCTACAACGAGGAAGTCACGGCCTTCGGTAACTGCCTGGATGAAGAAGTGAACAGCAAGTCCGCGGGCAGCGCCCAGCTGATGCAGCTCAAGACGATGAAGACCAAGAAGCTCAATGCCGCCGTCGATGAACTGCAGGCAAAGGCCAAGCAATTCAACGAACAGGTTCGCATCTTCAAGGCACGCGGCTGACCTGACCGCAGTGCAGTCCTGAGCGTGCTGCGACCTATGTCGCAGTTGCACAAAGTCGTGCGCGGGCGCGCATCAAGCCGCCACCGGCATTGCCGATGACCTCCACAGGCGCCGCGCAATCGCGGCCGGACGATTTCACTGAACCTGTACTGGAGATCTCAAGCGATGTCGCTGACCAAGACCCACTGCCTCGCGATCCTGGCGTTTGCGAGCCTGTCGCTGTCGGCCCAGGCCGATTGCACGTACCCCAAGGCCCCGGCCTCGATTCCCGACGGCAAGACCGCCTCGGAAGCCGAGATGGTCAGCGCCATGACAGCGTTCAAGGCCTATGACGCCGAAGTGAAGGCGTTCGGCGCCTGCCTCGACGAAGAAACCAAGCAGAAGGCCGCCGGCACGGCGCAGCTCATGCAGATCAAGACCATGCAGTCCAAGAAGCTGAACGCAGCGGTCGAGGAACTGCAGTCCAAGGCGAAGGAGTTCAACGAACAGGTGCGTGTGTTCAAGGCACGCGGCTGATCGCTGGCTCTGACTCTTGCTGTGGGGCCGGCTTCAGCCGGCCTTCTGGGGATGTCAGGCTAAAGCCTGACCCACAGGAAGAAGTGTTCTCGACGCCCGGCCCCTGGCCGGGCGTTTTCGTTTGCGCGAGTCGATCTGCCACAATCGGCGCATGCTCTGCCCCGCCGATGCTGCCGCCGCAATTGCCGATCAGGTCCCGCGGCTCGATCCCGAACCGCGACCTCTCACGCAACTGATGGGCGCGGTGCTGCGCGAAGCGATCGTCGCCTCGCGCGATCAGCCGCCGTTCGATCGCGTCACCATGGACGGCATCGCCTTCTCCAGCGCGGCCGGCCGCCGCGCGTTTCGCATCGCCGGCACCCAGGCGGCCGGGTCGCCGCGCAAGGTGCTGGCGAGCGACGATGCCTGTTTCGAAGTCATGACCGGCGCCCCGCTGCCGACCGGCTGCGATTGCGTCATACCGGTGGAGCGCATCTCGGTCGAGGAAGGTATCGCGACGCTTGCCGACGATCTCGTCGTGACGGCCGGCATGAACATTCATTCCCGCGGACTCGACTGCCGCGCTGGTCAATCGCTGCTGGAGCCTGGCACGCGACTCGGCCCGCCGGAGGTCGCGGTGATCGCCGCGTCTGGACTGTCGCAGGCGCAGGCGAGCCGCGAGCCGCGCATCCTGGTGATCTCGACCGGCGATGAACTGATCGAGCCGGGCGAACCCGTGCAGGAATGGCAGATCTATCGCTCCAATGCCTACGGCGTGCTCGCTTCGCTGCGGCGTCACGGCTATTCGCAGGTCGCACAGGATCACCTGCCCGACGATCTCGACATCCTGCGGCAGCGCCTGCGCCGGCATCTCGACACGCACGATGTGCTGATCCTGAGCGGCGGCGTGTCGATGGGTAAATTCGATTTCGTGCCGCAGGTGCTCACCGAACTCGGCATCGGCGTGGTGTTCCACAAGATCGCGCAGCGCCCGGGCAAGCCCATGTGGTTCGGCGTAGGCACAACACCGGCAACTCGGGGACGTACCGTGTATGCCCTGCCGGGAAACCCCGTATCCACCCTGGTGTGCCTGAGCCGCTACGTACTGCCGGGGTTGGCAGCCGCCATGGGCGCGTCGCAGAATGCCCCGGAGCGCATCGCACTGGCGGAGTCCGTGGACGTGAAACCGCCGCTGACGTTCTTTCTGCCGGTACAGTGCCTCGCCGATCCCGCAGGCCAGACGCTGGCAACGCCGCGCCCGACCAAGGGTTCGGGCGATTTCACCTCCCTGATCGGCACCGACGGCTTCGTCGAATTGCCGCCCGGACCGACGGTCGTCCCGCGGGGTACCGTGGTTCCGTTCTATCGCTGGTAACAGCAAGCATGGCGCAGATCATCAACATGCCCGTCACCGCCCGCCCTCGCGACACGCTGGGCAGGCCGCTGCACGACCTGCGCATCTCGGTCATGGACCGGTGCAATTTCCGTTGCCCGTACTGCATGCCGAAGGAAACCTTCCATGAGCACTACCGGTTTCTGAAATCCAGCGAACGCCTGTCGTTCGAGGAAATCACCCGCCTCACGCGCCTGTTCGTCGACCTGGGCGTGAAGAAAGTGCGACTCACCGGCGGCGAGCCCCTGCTGCGACCGAACCTGCCGGAACTCGTCGGCGAACTCACCGCGATCGAAGGCGTGCAGGATGTCGCGCTCACCACCAACGCAGTGCTGCTCGCGCAGCATGCCTCGCAACTCAAAGCCAACGGTCTGCAGCGCATCACCGTGAGCCTGGATTCGCTCGACCCCGACATTTTCAAGCAGATGAGCGGCGGCTTCGGCGAACGCGACCGCGTGCTCGAAGGTATCCAGGCGGCGCTCGATGCCGGACTCGCCCCCATCAAGATCAATGCCGTCATCCAGCGCGGCCTCAACGATCACACCGCGCTCGACATGGTCGAACGTTTCCGCGGCACGCCGGTCATCGTGCGCTTCATCGAGTACATGGACGTCGGCAATCGCAATCACTGGAGTCTGGACCGCGTGGTGCCTTCGCGCGAACTCGTGGAGCGCATCGGCGCGCGCTGGTCTGTGCATCCGGTCGAAGAGAACTATCGCGGCGAAGTGGCGGAGCGCTATGCGTTCGACGACGGCGCCGGCGAGATCGGTTTCATTTCCTCGGTCACCAATCCGTTCTGCGGCGCCTGCACCCGCGCCCGGCTTTCCTCCGAGGGCGTGTTCTACACCTGCCTGTTCGCGACGCACGGCACGGATCTGCGCGCGCCATTGCGCTCAGGCGCCAGCGACGACGAACTGCGCGCCCTGATCGTCGACACCTGGCAGCGACGCGGCGACCGCTACAGCGAGCAGCGCGCGACGCTCAGCAGCCAGGAACATGCGTTGCGGAGGATCGAGATGTACTACATCGGCGGCTGAGGAAGGCCCTAGGCCCTAGGCTCTAGGCACCAGGCCCCAGTAAGATGCGTTCCTACTCATTCTGCTAGCGCCTAGAGCCTAGTCCCTAGAGCCTTCTTCCCATGTTCACCCACATCGACTCCGCCAACCGCCCCACCATGGTCGATGTCGGCGACAAGGCCGTCACGAAGCGGACGGCAACGGCGGAAACTCGCGTGCGATTTCCCGCCGAGGTCGCGCAGGCATTGCGGGTGCAGGGATTCAGCACGGCGAAAGGTCCGGTGTTCCAGACGGCGATCATTGCGGGCGTGATGGCGGCGAAGCGCACGCACGAACTGATTCCTTTCTGTCATCCGCTCGGCATCGAGAACTGCAAGGTGCAGATCGACATGGACGGCGATGACGCGCTGGTGCGCTGCACGGTCTCGGTCCATCACAAGACCGGCGTGGAAATGGAAGCGCTGACGGGCGCCAGCATCGCGGCGCTCACGATCTACGACATGTGCAAGGCGCTGTCGCACGACATCGTCATCGTGCAGACCAGGCTGGTCGAGAAGCGCGGCGGCAAGAGTGATATCGGATGAGCACGCCTGCACTGTTCGGACTGATCCTGGCCGGTGGTGCCAGCACGCGCATGCAACGCGACAAGGCGACGCTCGCCTATCACGGACAATCGCAACTGGCGTGGGCCTACGAACTGGTATCGCAGGTCTGTGCGGCGACGTTCGTTGCCGTGCGTCCGGATCAGCGTGATGAACCGACACGCGCCGCCTTTCCGCAGATCGTCGACCGCCAGCCCGGCATCGGGCCGATCGCCGGCATTTCCGCGGCGCTGGCGCAGCATCCCAAGGCAGCGTGGCTCATCGTTGCCTGCGATCTGCCGTTCCTGACCCGCGCGACACTCGATCACCTGATCGCGAATCGCGATCCGGCGCGGCTCGCGACTGCGTATCGCAGCAGCCACGACGGACTGCCCGAACCGCTGTGTGCGATCTGGGAACCCGCCGCGCGCGAGCCGGTGCAGGCTCATATCGATGCGGGCAGGCAGTGTCCGCGCAAGTTTCTGATCAATGCCGATACGCGGCTGCTCGATCTGCCGCACGCACAGGCGCTCGACAATGTGAATACCGCAGCCGAGTTCGTTGCCGCGAGCGAGGCGCTGCGCGCGCCCCTCACCCGCGATGAGAAGGGAAAAAATGCTTCTCCCTCTCCCCTTGCGGGAGAGGGCCGGGGTGAGGGGTCAGCGAATCGCAAAGCGATTCGCGTGCAGTACTTCGCTCTGTTCCGCGAACAGGCCGGGCGCAGCGAAGAATCGTTACAGACCGCCGCTGCGACGCCCGCGCAGCTCTACAACGAACTGCAGGCGCGTCATCCGTTCAAGCTCGCCCCGGAGCAGCTCAAGGTCGCGATCAACTCGGACTTCGCCGACTGGAATGCGCCGCTGCATGATGGCGACACGGTCGTGTTCATCCCCCCAGTGGCCGGCGGATGAAACCGTTCAGCTTCAGCAGCACGGCGCTGGACGTCGAAGCGTATCGACGCGAACTGGCGGATCCCGCCGCCGGCGGCTATGCGGCCTTCGAAGGCTGGGTCCGCAATCACAACGAAGGACTCGCCGTCACGCGGCTCGAGTACGAAGCCTTCGAAGCCCTGGCCAACAAGGAAGGCGAGCGCATCGTCGCAGAAGCCATCCGCCGCTTCGGCGTGATCAGCGCCGCCTGCGTGCATCGCGTCGGTTCGCTCGCGATCGGCGACATCGCGGTCTGGGTCGGCGTCAGCTCGCGCCACCGCGCCGAAGCCTTCGCCGCCTGCCGCTTCATCATCGATGAAGTGAAGCATCGCGTGCCGATCTGGAAGAAGGAGCATTACGTCAACGGCGATTCGGGGTGGGTGAATTGCGAGCGGTGCGCGGAACATGCTCATGCGGAGCATGAACATGAGGCGACTGGCGACTGGCGACTGGCGACTGGCCAGCGCGAAGTCTGCACCCACGACCATCATGCTTCCGCATCTTCATCTCTGGCCGGCAGCCAGCAGCCGGCAGCCAGCAGCCGTTCCGACTATTCCCGCCAGATCACCCTGCGCGAAGTCGGCGAGTCAGGCCAACAGAAACTTCGCACCGCGCGCGTACTCGTCATCGGCGCAGGCGGTCTCGGTGTGCCGGTACTGAATTATCTGGCCGGCGCCGGCGTCGGCACGATCGGTATCGCCGAATCGGACACGCTCGATGCCAGCAACCTGCATCGTCAGCCGCTGTATGCGCTGAGCGATGTCGGGCAACCCAAGGCCCAGCTCGCGGCGCAGCGCCTGCGGACACTGAACCCGGAAGTGCACGTCCACACGCATGCGCGCATCGATGCACGCAATGCCTTGCAGTTGCTGGCGCAGTACGACCTCGTCGTCGAATGCAGCGACAACTTCGCGACCAAATTCCTCGTCAACGACGCCGCCGTGAAGGCAGGCAAGCCGGCGATCTTTGCCAGCGTGTATCAGTACGAAGGCCAGCTGCAGGTCTATCGCGCCGAATCCGACAGCGCCTGCCTGCGCTGCCTGTGGCCCGACGCGACGCGCGACGGCCTCGTCGGCAACTGCGCCGAAGCCGGCGTACTCGGACCGGTCCCGGGCGTGCTCGGCACACTGCAGGCGCTGGAAGCATTGAAGCTGCTGCTGAATCTGCCAGGCCAGCTCAGAAACGAAATGGTCCTGATCGATCTGCTGACACTGGACCAGCGCAAGCTGCGCACCCCGCCGCGCGCCGATTGCCGCCATGACACCACGCGCGAACTCGAATCGCCTGCGGAAGATCTGGAAGTGACGCTATCGAACCTTGCGGCCGTGAGCGACTACGCCCTCATCGACGTGCGCGAACTGCGCGAAGTCCGCGAAGCCCCGATCGCGCTCACCTCCCGACACATCCCCCTGGCCGTCCTGCTCGCCGACGCCAGCGCCCTCGACCCCGAACAGAAATACCTGCTCATCTGCGCCCGCGGCGCCCGCAGCAAGGCGGCCGCCGAACACCTGCGCGCGCAGGGCTTTGCGCACGCCTACTCGCTCAGCGGCGGGCTGGCGGCTCTTGAGAGAAGGGAGCCGGAGTAACCGCAAAGAACGCATAGAACGCAAAGGCGGAGTAAGAGAAGAATGGCCGCAAAAAGCGCAAAAGGCGCAAAGTCAGAAAGAGTCAGGCCTGATTTTTGCGCTTTTTGCGCTTTTTGCGGCCATTGTCTTCTCTGTTTTGCGTTCTTTGCGTTCTTTGCAGTTACTCCTCTTTCTTCACTGCACATGAATGATCAGATCGATGCGGCGATTGCGCGCTCGACCTTCGGCAGTCTCATTGTTGGCGACGGGGCGGGTTTCGCCGTAGCCGATCGAACTGATCTTCTCGGCGTTGATGCCGGCGTTGTTCGCGAGATACGTGCGTACGGCGTCGGCGCGATCCTGCGACAGGATGAGGTTGGTTGAATCGCTGCCGTTGGCATCGGTGTGGCCCTCGATGACCATCGACGCGTCGGGGAACAGGGCGAGCGCGTCGCGGACCTTGTTCATCAAGGACGTGTTCGCCGCATCGATGTTGCTGCGGCCGGAAGCGAAGCGGATGCCGGTGAGCGAGATCACCACGTCGTCGCCTTGCCGGTAGACGCGCGCCTCGTCGGATGTGAAGGAACTCTCGATCCGCGCCACATTGGCACGCAGGCGTTCCTGGGCGTCGACGCGGCGCTGCAGCGCGATGCGTTCCTGCGAGACGCCGCCGAGCCGTGATTCCAGTTTCGCCATTTCCGTATTCAGGGCGGCGATCTGTTCATTGCGATCCTCGAGTTCGCGGGTCAGCTGCTGGTTCTCGCGCTGCTGCGCCTGCGTCTGCTTCTGCAGTTCCTGCATGACCGGCTGCACGCCGTTGTCGAAACGCGGCGGCACGTCCACGGCGGTCGCGATCTCGCGCAGCGGTGCCTCCCACGACAGGATCAGCTCTTCCAGGCCGGCCTGTTCGCCCTTCTTCTCCAGCGTCGCCTCGATGAGGCGGGCCAGATACATCGAATGGCGGGCCTCGTAACTCGCCTGCGCGGCGAGGTTCACCGCGACGGTGGGTTCGTAGCGGTTGCGGTTGATCTCCTGCTCGGCCTGCGACAGGTAACGCTTCGCCGCAGCGATGCTGCGCGGTGCGAACTTCTCCACCCTGGCTGCATCGGCCTGCGCGATGAGGCCGCGCGCTTCGTTGACCACGCCATTGCGGATCGCCGCCAACTCGACATCGCGCAGCAGCACGTTGGCCTCAGCGGCATAGCGCTGCGCGGCCTTCAGATCGGTCTTCTCGAGCGCCGTGGTTGCATCACGGAAGCGGTCGTCGGCCCTGGTCCATTCCGCGGCGGCGAGCTGCGGCGCATTCGCACTCAATGCCTCGGTACGCGTGGCAACTACGTTGCGCAACGTCTCGCGGGCCGCCGCGGCGGCGGTCTGTGCACGCTGCAGCGCTGCGAAACCCTGATCGAGGCCTGCGCGAATGCGCTGCGGATCGCGACCGCGCTCCGCGTCGCGCGCTGCTGCATCACGCGCCTCGACCGCGGCCGCGAAGGACCGCGGCGCCAGTGCATCGACCTGTTCCTGGCGCGCCTGGTCGATCGCCGTGGTCAACTGGGAAAGCGTGGGTGCGGTCTGCGCGGCAACAGCCGCAACGCCGAGGAACAGCAGCGCAATGATTCGGGTGGGGTAGGTCATGGACATCGGCCATCGGTCACTGAAAAACGGAACGAGTATATCGGCGGCCGTCGCGCCGGAGTTGTGACGCAGCGCCGGGAATATGCCGGGCCAGGCATACAAAGAAGGACGAAACTCCACGGGGGACACGGGGAAACACGGGGCTTCAGAAGAACATTCTTTCCCCGTGATGCCCCGTGGAAATCTTCTTCTGCTGAAGCCAGCAAGCCTCCCGCTACGGTCGCGTCTGTCCGCTGCCGCGCACCACGTATTTGTAGCTGGTCAGCTGCTCCACGCCCACCGGACCGCGTGCGTGGAATTTATCGGTGGAGATGCCGATCTCCGCTCCCATCCCGAACTCGCCGCCGTCGGCGAACTGCGTGGAGGCATTGTGAAGCACGATGGCGCTGTCGACTCGTGCCAGGAAGCGTTCGGCGGTAGTGGCACTGCCGGTGACAATCGACTCCGTGTGTCCCGAACCGTATTTCGCAATGTGCGCGATGGCGCCATCGACACCCTCCACCACGCGTGCCGCGATGATGCTGTCGAGATACTCGGCGTACCAGTCTTCCTCGGTCGCCGCGACCACGCGAGGATCGCCCGAACGCACCGACTCATCGCCCCGCACCTCACAGCCCGCGTCGAGCAATGCCGTCACCAGCGGCGCGAGCAGCGCGCCTGCCGCAGCGCGATCGATCAGCAGCGTCTCCGCCGACCCGCACACGCCCGTGCGTCGCAACTTTGCATTGAGGACGATGGCGCGAGCCATGTCAGCATCGGCGTCGCGATCGACATAGACATGGCACACGCCTTCGAGATGCCCGATCACGGGCACGCGCGCTTCCTGCTGGACGCGTTGCACCAGACTCTTGCCGCCGCGCGGCACGATCACATCGATGAAGTCCGTCATCGAGCTCAGCATGTAGCCGACGGCCGCGCGATCGGCGGTCGGCACGAGCTGCACGGCGGCATCCGGAAGCGACGCGGCCCGCAGCCCTGCCACGAGGCACGAATGGATCGCGCGATTCGACTGCGTGCTCTCGGAGCCGCCGCGCAGGATCACGGCATTGCCGGACTTCAGGCACAGCGCACCGGCATCGGCTGTCACGTTGGGACGACTTTCGTAAACGATGCCGATCACGCCGAGCGGCACCCGCACCCGCTGGATGCGCATGCCATTGGGACGCGTCCAGTCCGCAGTCACGACCCCGAGCGGATCGGGCAACGCCGCAATGGCCTCCACACCCGACGCCATGCCTTCGATGCGCTTGTCGTCGAGCATCAGCCGATCGAGCAGGGCCGGCGAGAGATTGCGCTCGCGCGCACCTTCCAGGTCCTGGCGATTGGCATCGAGGATCGCAGCGCGGTTCGTGCGAATCGCCGCGGCCGTTGCCAGCAGCGCGTCGTTGCGCTGTTGCGCGGTTGAGTTGGCAAGCGCCCGCGCGGCTTCGGCTGCCGCGCGACCGATGGAATTCATGAGCGACGCAAGCTCGGTCGTTCCGGCATCCAGATTTGCTGCATTTGCATTCATGCGGGGCATTCTAACAACGAGCCTCATACAGTAAAGAATTGTCAGGCGGGAACTGCACTACGCCGGCACGCTGTTCGCCGCGAACGGCTTTAAAGGGTGTTTACGCCATCTGCAGACCCCTCGTGAACTGCAAGGATTTCTGGATCGCAATTGCAATCACGACCTCCGATGCCACAATGCCGGCCCGCGCAATGACATGACTTCCCGAGGATCGATCTGCGCGGCGTTGCGTCATTGCAATCAGGGGGCGGTGAGAATGTCGGCAGAAGCAAATGGCCTCCCGGCGCGCGCAGCGGCGGGCGAGCCGGAATTCCAGTGTTCCGAAGCGTACCGTCAATACGTCGTCTGGTTCCTGTTCGTCGTCTATGTCTTCAACTTCGTCGATCGCCAGATCCTGGCGACGCTGATGGAGCTGATCAAGAAGGACTTCTCGCTCAGTGACACCCAGCTCGGCCTGCTCAGCGGCCTGGCGTTCGCGGCCTTCTACACCACCGTCGGCATTCCGATTGCGCGACTGGCCGACAAGAGCAATCGCGTGAACATCATCGCGGCGTCGCTGCTGGTCTGGAGTGCCGCGACGGCCGCGACCGCACTCGCGAAGAGCTTCATGCATCTGTTTCTCTGCCGCATCGTCGTCGGCATCGGCGAGGCCGGCTGCAGTCCGCCGGCGCATTCGCTGATCAGCGATTACTTCGAACCCAAGCGCCGCGCCACCGCACTGTCGATCTATTCGATGGGCGTGTACGGCGGCAGCTTCCTCGGACTGCTCGTCGGCGGCGTCGTCGCACAGAAATACGGCTGGCGCACGGCCTTCCTGCTCGTCGGCCTGCCGGGACTGCTGCTCGCCGTCATCATGAAGCTCACGATACGCGAGCCGCCGCGCGGCTTTTCCGAAGGCGGCATGCATACGGTGAAGGAACCGCCGCCCATGCTCACCGTGCTGAAGACGCTGTGGGGCAAGAGCACTTTCAGGCATCTGTCGGTGGCATCCGGCCTGCATGCCTTCGTCAGCTATGGCGTCAGCGCCTTCTACAACTCGTACCTGATCCGTTCGCATGGCTTCACCGTCGCGGAAGCCGGCATCTGGCTGGCGTTCATCGTCGGCATCGGCGGGCTGTCGGGTACGTATTTCGGCGGCACGTGGGCGGACAAGCTCTCGCAGAAGCACAACGACCCGCGCTACCTGCTGAAGGTGCCGGCGATCTCCAACATGATCGCGCTGCCGTTCGCCGCCGGCGCCTTCATGATGGGCAACTCGACGCTGGTGCTGATCTGCCTGTTCATCTACATCTGCTTCGGCACCATGTATCTCGCCCCGTCGATCTCCGGCACGTACAAGCTGGTCGGCCCGCGCGAACGCGCACTGGCCAGCGCCATGCTGTTCCTGGTGCTCAACTTCATCGGCATGGGCGTCGGCCCGACGCTCACCGGCTTCATCAGCGAAAGCTTCAAGCAGTACTTCATCGGCCTCGGCGCAACCGAGGTACAGGCAACGGCCGACGGCCTGCGCTATGCACTGTCCTTCATCGTCTTCGTCTTCCTCTGGTCGACGTTCCACTACTACCGCGCGATGCGCACGCTGCGGGAAGAAGAATATCGCTGAGAACAGGACCGGAGTAACCGCAAAGAACGCATAGAACGCAAAACAGAGAAGACAATGGCCGCAAAAGGCGAAAAATCAGGTCTGACTCTTTCTGACTTTGCGCCTTTTGCGGCAATTTCTCTTGTTTCCGACCTTTGCGTTCTATGCGTTCTTTGCGGTTACTCCGGCTCGCGGTTTTGATACCGATCGCGCAGTTCGCGTTTCAGCACCTTGCCGATGGCGCTGCGCGGCAGCGCTGACACGATCTGCAGCGCGCTCAGGCGCTGGGTCCTGCCGACGCGTTGATTGACCCACTGGCGGATCTCTTCAGGCGCATCGCTGCGGCCCGCTTGTAACTCGACGAAGGCCACAGGCGTTTCGCCCCACTCGCGCGACGCCACTCCGACGACGGCCGCATCCCTGACGGCCTCGTGCTGGAACAGCACGGCTTCGAGATCGGACGGATAGATGTTGAAGCCGCCGGAAATGATCATGTCCTTCTTG
The DNA here is from genome assembly GCA_964457865.1 of uncultured Steroidobacter sp. Lineage (GTDB taxonomy): Bacteria > Pseudomonadota > Gammaproteobacteria > Steroidobacterales > Steroidobacteraceae > Steroidobacter. Next base: position 11,029 of record CAYWHG010000045.1, on the reverse strand, counting down.
CGATCCATCAGCGTGAGGAAGCCGTCGGCATCGAAGCGCCCGACATCGCCGGTGCGGATGAAGCGGTTGCCCTCGCGGTCGTACCACTCGGCTTCGGCCGTCTTGTGCGGCTGATTGAAGTAGCCGTTCATCATCGCCGGCGAACGGCCAACGACTTCGCCGATCTCTCCGGGCGCGACTTCGTTGCCCTGCTCGTCGATCAGCCGGATGTCATGCCCTTCCGCCGGGCGACCGACCGTGTGCAGTTTCGAGGGAAATTCATGTGCGGCAAGGATGCAGGTGCCGCCGCCCTCCGTCATGCCGTAGTACTCGATCAGTCCGCCGGGCCAGCGGCGCAGGATGTCGCGCTTGAGCGCTGCAGAGAATGGCGCGCTGGTGCAGAACTTCATGCGGAAGCTGCTCAGGTCGTGGCGATCGAAGTCCGGCAGGTCCATGAGGCGCTGGTACTGCACGGGCACGAGCATCGCATGCGTGGCGCGATGCTTTTCTGCCAGCGCGACGAACTTCGCGGCATCGAACTTCGGCATGAGCACGATCGTGCCGCCGCCGGCCAGCGCCGGAAAGAAACTGACGAGCGTCGTGTTCGAGTACAGCGGCGTCGAACAGAGCGTCACTGCCTGCGTGTCGTAGCCCGATCCCGCGGCGCGCCGCACGTGCGCCCAGCGCATGCGATGCGGCTGCACGATGCCCTTCGGCGCGCCGGTCGTGCCCGAGGAATAGATGATGTTGAACGGTGCCATCGGATCGAGCGTGACCGCCCGCGGCTTCGCATCGGGCGGCGCGAGCCACGCCTGCAACGACTGGCCGGCCGGCGAATCGTCGAGACTGATCTGCGCCACGAGCACCTGGGCCGCGGGCACCTGGGCCGCGTCGATCGAAGCGGCCGTGGAGCGATCGAGGAATACAAATTTCGCACCGCAGTCCCGCAGCATGATGCCCAGGCTCTCGGGCGTCGATGACGGCGCCAGGGGCGCGACCACCACACCTGCGCGCAGTGCGCCAAGAAACACGGCGCCGTATTCGACACCGGCCGTCGCGCAGATCGCGATGGACTCGCCCGGCAGTGCCCCATCGCGCTGGAGTGCAGCGGCGATGCGATCCATCAGCGCATCGAGTTCGGCATAGCGCAGCACCGACTCGTCGCGTATCAACGCCGGATGCTGCGGCTGCTGCGCTGCATGGGCACGAATCAGATCGGCAATCAGGCCGAAATCCTCGGCAAGTATCGCTTCGGGTGTCATCGTCGGGACGGTGTGGTGGCGGACGGCGCACAATGCCACAGGGAGAAACCGGCGGCGCACGCCGGCCCCTGAAGATTTGTTTTGTTGCAGCAGTGCAGTGGCGACTGCAAACTCGCCGCCGGCTTCCAGTTCGGAAACGGTTTCCCGTGCCCCAGATCAAGGTCAACGGTCTCGCGTTCGAGTACGAATCGTTCGGCTCCGCCTCCCATCCTGCACTCGTGCTCATCATGGGTCTGGGCGCGCAGCTGGTGCGCTGGCCGCTGGGCTTCTGCCACAAGCTGGTCGAACGTGGATTCCGGGTCATCCGTTTCGACAACCGCGATATCGGCCTGTCGGCGAAGATGGACGGCGCGCCCATACCGGAACTGGCGATGATCGTTGCCGCCCGCATGACAGGACTGCCAGTCAGCGTGCCGTACACGCTGGATGACATGGCCGCCGACACGGTCGGCCTGATGGATGCATTGAAGATCGACAAGGCGCACATCGTCGGCGCGTCGATGGGCGGCATGATTGCCCAGCTCGTGGCAGCCGACCACGCATCGCGCGTGCTGTCGCTCACCTCGATCATGTCCACCACGGGCAATCCCGCATTGCCGCCGCCGACTCGCGCCGCCGCCGCCGTGCTGATGTCGCGCGCGCCGAATCCGGGCGATCTCGAAGCGTATGTGCAGCACAGCCTCAACACCCTGCGCACCATCGGCAGTCCCGGCGTGCCCTTCGATGAAGCGGCGGCACGCGAACGCGTCGTCACCGAAGTGACGCGCAGCTACAACCCGGCAGGTTTCGGGCGTCAGCTCGCAGCCGTCACCGCCAACGGCGATCGCCGCGAGAAGCTGCGTCGCATCAGGACGCCGACGATGGTCATTCACGGCGCCGACGATCCGCTCGTGCCGGTGGCCGGCGGTCGCGACACCGCGGAAAACATTCCCGGCGCCGAGCTGCGCATCATTCCCGGCATGGGTCACGATCTGCCGCCGCAGTATCACGACCAGGTCGTCGATGCGATCGTCGCGAACGCAAAGCGCGCCGACGCCAGCGTTACCGGCTGACTCTCACACTTCACAGCGAGGACCGCGATGAAACGACTCGAAGGCAAGACCGCATTGATCAGCGGCGCCGCCAGCGGCATCGGCCGCGCCAGCGCCCTGCTGTTCGCGGCCGAAGGCGCGAACCTCGTCATTCTCGACCGCTCACCGGCCGTCGAAGAAACCGCAGCCCTGGTCCGCAGCGGCGGCAGCAAAGTCGTGACGCTGGTGAAGGATTCGTCGGACGAATCGAACGTGGCAGCCGCCATCGACACGGCCGTGAAGGAATTCGGCGCGCTCGATGTGTGCTTCGCCAATGCCGGCGTGAGCGGCGGCGTGGTGCCGCTGCAGGAGCAGACGCCCGAGCACTGGGCCGAGATCCTCAAGATCAATCTCATCGGCACCTTTCTCGCGGTGAAGCATGCCGCGCGCGTCATGACGCCGCGACGCACCGGCTCCATCATCTGCACGGCGTCGGTGGCCGGACTGCGCTCGGGGGCCGGCGGCTCGCCGTACAGTGCCAGCAAGGCGGGCGTGATCAGCCTGGTGCAGACCACGGCGTGGCAGCTGCATGGCAGCGGCGTACGCATCAATGCCATCTGCCCCGGGCTCATCGAAACCGGCATGACGCGCCCGATCTTCGAACAGGCACGGGCACGCGGAACCGATCACAAGATTGGGCAGTTGAATCCCATGCGCCGGGCAGGCGCACCCGCGGAAATCGCGCAGATGGCGCTGTTCCTGGCATCCGACGACGCGTCGTACGTCAACGGTCAGGCGTTTCCCGTGGATGGCGGCCTGTCGACCTCGCACCCCGTCGTGCCGCCGAAGACCTGAAAATTACTGGAGTTCCGTATGTCCCGACACCGCCGGTCCGCTGCCTTCGATGCGCTCGAAACACTCGCGCTGGTCAGCGCGCTGGGGCTGATCGCGGCGCCGGCGTTGAAGGGCATCGCCTATCGCTGGCGCCTGCAGCATCCACAGGCGCGCAGCGATGCTGCGGTCGATGAATCGCTGGAAGACACGTTCCCGGCAAGCGACCCGCCCGCGGGCCGCTTCGTCGATATCCCGGAGAATCGCAAGGACCCGTGACGGTCGCCGCGTGACCATGCAGTGGCGCGCCGTTTTCAGCGCCCCACCAGCTTGCGCAGCTGCGCGATCAGTACCGCCGGCAACACCGGCTTCGCGACGCGCGGCGCCGACCGGTCAGCTTCCGGGAACAGCGCATCGTCATCCGCATAGGCCGTCGCGAAGAGCATCGGCACTCCCCGCTCCCGCAACTGCCGCGCCAGCGCGAAGACGAATTCGCCATTGAGATTGACGTCGAGCACCGCGGCATCCGGCTTCTCTTGCGCCGCCAGCGCCAGCCCTTCGGTGACGTTCGATGCCGGGCCGAGCACGTCGGCGCCGCAATCCTGCAGCAATATCTGCATGTCGAAGGCGACGATGAAATCGTCCTCGACCAGCAGGATCTTCAATCCGCGCAACACCTCGCGATCCCTGTCACTGACGATGCCCGGCGCGCCATCGTCGCCCACCGGTGCACAGGTCCGCGGCGACAGACGCCATCGCGCACCCGGCTCAGTCCGGCTGCATGAGTTCCAGCCGCGCGAGTTCCACCCGTACGCAGGTGCCGGGCCGCTCGCCGCTGCGCAATGACGAGCGGCGCGTCTCGCCGCCGAACTGCCGCGCCAGCATGTCGATGATGCGAACTCCCAGTCCGCTGTCGGACTGCCCTGCTTCGCCCTGCGGGTTATTGTTCTTGCTTTCATACCCCACCCCGTCGTCGCTTACTTCGAGAAATGGATGCCCGCCGGTTTCTGCGCCGAAGGTCACCCGGACATCGCCCGACTCACCGCCCGTGAAGCCGTGCTTGATTGCATTCATCACCAGTTCGCTCGTCAGCACACCCAGCGACACGGCGTCGCGGGCGTGGATTTCGAGCGGCAGCAGATCGTAGTTGATACGGATGCGTCCGTCCGGCGGCAGCCCCGCGCCGATGTCGTCGAGCACCGCACCGAGCACTTCGTGCGCCTTCACCGTGGCGAAGTCGGCGCCGAGACGCAGCTTGCGATGCGCCGATGCGACGGCCTGCACCCGTGCCCGCGCGGCCGCGAGCGCCCGCGCCGCTTCGGGACTTTTCACGGCGCGCTGCTGCATGGTCAGGAACGAGGAGACGAGCGCCAGGTTGTTGCCGACGCGATGATTCACGTCGGTCAGCAGCGTCTCGGCGCGACTGCGCTCGCGTTGCGCCACTTCGGTCGCGAGCGTCAGCTCCGCGGTGCGTTCGGCAACGCGCGCCTCCAGTTCGCTCTGCTGCGCCGACACACGGCGACGGATCTCGTCCAGGCTGCGCAGATAGGCGCGCACGCTGAGCAGGGCGAACACGGCGAAGATGCCGGCAACGATGACCAGACCGCTGACCGCGGCGATGAACTGCTCGCGGATGACACGGGCTTCGCGGCGACGCTCAATGAGCAGTCCGGTTTCGTCGTCGTCCATGACCGCGATGCGTTCGCGGATTTCCTTCATGAGAGGCGCATTGCGACTGCGGACGATTTCCCGGATACCGCCGCGCAAGTTGCGCCGTGACATGTCGATGACTTCATCGATGGAGTTCAGCCATGCGGTCAGCGGCGGCTCCAGCGTGGCAACGCGCTGCATCTGCAGGGGATTGTCCGCCACCTGCTTGCGCAGGTTGGCGAGATGGATCTGTACCGCGTCGGCGGCCGTTGCGACGGGCACCAGGAACTCTTCCTGGCCGGTGATCAGATAGCCGCGTTCGCCGGCTTCGGCGTCGGTGACGACAGTGAGCAGCGCATCGAGCGTTTCCTTCACTTCCAGCGTGTGCCCGATCCATTCGTCCGTGCGCACCGCGGTACGTGAAATGCCGACCAGGATGACTGTCGACACCAGCAGCGTCATGAAACACAGCACCACCGTGACGAGCAGTGCCCGGCTGATGCGTGCGGATTTTCTGCCTAGGTCCTGCATGTGGGCGGGTGATGCAGGTGCGGTGGCGTCAGGCTTCGACCGTGATCACGAGATCGTCGCGATGGATGATCTCGTCGCGGCCGCGGAAGCCCAGCAGCGATTCGATCTCGACCGACTTGCGGCCGCGCAATCGTTCGGCATCGTCGCTGGAATAGGCCGACAGGCCGCGGGCGATTTCCAGTCCTTCGCTGTCGCGGACGACGAGCGCGTCGCCGCGTTCGAACCGGCCTTCGACGCGTGTCACACCGGCCGGCAGCAGGCTCTTGCCGCGTCGCAGGGCTGCCGCGGCACCGACATCGACATACAACTCGCCCGCCGCCTTGAGTGCACCGGCGATCCATTGCTTGCGAACCGTGGCGGGACTGACGGACGGATAGAACCAGCTGCAGCGCGCGCCGGATTCGATTCTCTTCAGCGGATGCATTTCCCGTCCGGCGGCCACGCACATGTGGCAGCCCGCCGTCACCGCGATCTTCGCGGCCGCGATCTTGGTCGCCATGCCGCCGGAGCCCACCGCCGAGGCGGCGCCGCCGGCCATCCGCTCGATGTCGGGCGTGATCTTCCTGACTTCCGGAATGAAGGTGGCCGACGGATCCCGCGTCGGATCGGCGGTATAGAGACCGTCGACATCGGAAAGCAGGACCAGGCAGTCGGCGCTCATCATCTGTGCCACCCGCGCCGCCAGGCGATCGTTGTCGCCGTAGCGGATTTCCGAAGTCGCGACCGTATCGTTCTCATTGATGACCGGAATGGCGCCCAGACCGAGCAGCGTGCCGAGCGTGCTGCGCGCATTGAGATAGCGGCGACGTTCCTCGGTATCGCCAAACGTCAGCAGGATCTGTGCCACCGTCAGTCCGTGAGCATCGAGCACTTCCTTCCAGGCATGCGCGAGGCGGATCTGGCCGACCGCGGCGGCCGCCTGACTCTCTTCCAGCCTGAGCTTGCCCGGTTCGAGACCGAGATGACGACGTCCCAGGGCGATGGCACCGGAGGAGACCAGCAGCACCTCCTGGCCGCGTTCCCGCAACGCTGCCACGTCTGCAGCCAGCGACTCGAGCCAGGCACGATTGAGACGTCCGGTGGCAGATTCCACCAGCAATGCGGAACCGATCTTGATCACCACGCGTCTCGCCCGGGCAAGCGGTCCGGATGCGGTCTTGCGTTCCTTCACTGTCATGGTGCTGAAAGGTGCGGCTGACGTGTCGATGTCCGTTGGGCCGTTTGCGGCAAAAATCACACCATCGAACGCCGCGCAGCGATGCCCCGGAACGAGGCGCGCATTGGCGACGGACGATGCCGGCCAACGTCGGTTTTTTGGCGGCGCGCCGCAGTCTAGCAGAAGGTCATACAGGCCCATGCGATGCGTCGCCGTCCCGTGCGACCGGATGAAATGTGTGCCCGTTGCAACGCCGTTGCTCTGTTGCCTGTCACGGGCCGAACCCCCTAATATCCTGCCGCCGGCCACTGCGGCCCTGGCGCGTTCTGCGGGCAATCCATTCCTGTCGTCGTTTTGAGGTGTCACGTGGGTAGAGACTACGACCCGATCAAGGGGCAGTGGTTCGAGGATCTCGAAGAGAACGAGATCTTCCTGGTGTTGTCCGTCGATCCGGATGCTGAACTCGTCGAGATCCAGTACGAGAACGGCGACATCGAGGAAATCGATCTCGACACCTGGCACGAACTCGATCTGGAGCGCGCGAGCGAGCCGGAGGGCTGGGCCAGTGACGCCGCCGGCGATACCGCCGAAGCAGAGGAAGACGACGAGGACGATGACGAAGACTGGGATGACGACGACGACGAGGACGATGACTGGGACGACGATGACGAAGACGACATGGACGACGACTACAGCGACCGCGACACCAACTGATTTCAATCCCGTGACCGTCCGGACTGCCGGGCGGTCACGTTCCCGCTTGAAACCCGTCCGCTGGCCCACATGCACCCAGCAATCCGCCTTCTTCGCGGAACGAACCGTCGGGGTATCGAATGAAACGAATTTTCCTGTTCCTGGCAACCAACGTCGCCATCCTGCTGGTGCTGAGCGTCACGCTGCGCCTGCTCGGGGTCGACCGGATCCTCGATGAGCAGGGCACCGGGCTCGACATCGGCAATCTGCTGGTCTTTTCTGCCGTCCTGGGCTTCTCAGGTTCGCTGATCTCGCTGGCGATCTCCAAGTGGAGTGCCAAACGCTCCATGGGCGTACAGGTCATCGAGCAGGCGCGCACGGCCGATGAACAGTGGCTGGTCGAAACCGTGCGACGCCAGGCACAGGCCGCCGGCATCGGCATGCCGGAAGTCGGCGTGTTCAATTCGCCGGACATGAACGCCTTCGCCACCGGCGCCCGCCGCAACCACGCACTCGTCGCGGTCAGCACCGGGCTGCTGCGCGGCATGTCGCGCCAGGAAGCCGAGGCCGTGCTCGCGCATGAAGTCAGCCACGTCGCCAACGGCGACATGGTGACGCTCACGCTGATCCAGGGCGTGGTGAATACCTTCGTCATCTTCCTGTCACGCGTGGTCGGCCACGTGGTCGACCGCGTGGTGTTCAAGACCGAACGCGGTCACGGTCCGGCGTTCATGATCACCACCATCATTGCGCAGTTGGTCCTGGGCATCCTCGCCAGCATGATCGTCATGTGGTTCTCGCGGCAGCGCGAATTCCGCGCGGATGCCGGCGGTGCGAACCTCGCCGGCCGCCAGTCGATGATCGGCGCGCTGGAACGCCTGCGTCAGGCACATCCGCAACCGCTGCCGGACAAGATGGCCGCCTTCGGCATCAGCGGCACACTTGGAACGGGCCTCAAGCGCCTGTTCATGACGCACCCGCCGCTGGAAGAGCGCATCGCGGCGCTGCGCAACGCGAACTGAGCGAGTCCTCGCCACACCGGGCCCGGGTTCAGGCAACTGAATCCGGGCTTTTTGTTTTGCTCACGAAGACCCACAAGAATGATTGGCCGCAAAAAGCGCAACGGTCGGAAAAGGAATCTGGATCGGTTCTGATCTTTGCGCCTTTTGCGCTTTTTGCGGCCAATCTTTTTCTTGGCTCTTGCTACGCTCGCAAGATGACGACAAGACTGCGAACCGACTGACCATGCTTCCCATCCGCCTCGGTATCTTCACCGGCGTCGCTGCCTTGTGCCTGTGGGGACTGTTCTCGCTGCTCGATTCGCTCAAGGAACCGGGGTTGCTGCGTACCGAGAAGGCGACCGTCGTGAAAGGTTGCGATTCGCTGGACTCGGAGGAGGCCCGGGAGATGTGTCCGGCCCTGTTCTGTCAGAAGGCACTGCTCGATGCGGGATCCGTGCCGCTGCGGGCGACGTTCCGGATGGAAATCGATGCGCCGGTGGAAGACGGCGGACGGCTGCTCGCGGGAGTCGCGCGGACGGACGGCGAGGCGCGCTATTTCTTCTGCGAGATGAACGCGCTGAAGGTCATCGATGCGCAGCGCATCGGGCAGGACGAGTACGGGCAGCTGAGCGCGGATTTCTCTTCCGTCAGTCAGCCCTTCATTCAACCTTGAGTTCGCGGCGCGCCAGGTCCAGCCATTCCTTCTGCAACTGACGCGCGTAGCGCGACGTCAGCTCCGAGTCTTCCAGCAGCTTGCGCAGCAGCGAGCGCGACCGTTCGGTCTGGCCCATGCGTTTTGCCAGCATGGCCTGTCGATAGCGCGCCTCCGCACCGGCGTCGTAGCCGACGAGCGCCTCGTATTCCTGCGCAGCCTTTTCCAGATCACCCTCGCCTTCCAGCGAGCGCGCGTACAGGAGGTGGCCATCGATGGAGCGGAATTGCGGATTGCCGGCGATCAGCGCATCCAGCGTCTGACGCGATTCGGCCGGCCGGCCGGCAGCAAACTGGGCGCGGGCCAGGCCCAGCATCGTGTGCGGATCGTGCTCATAGAGCCCGGTGAGCGCGGCACGGAAACTCACGATGGCGTCCTCGATCTGACCCGAGGCGAGCTGCTCTTCGGCCAGCTTGCGCTTGGCGTCGATACTGTTGGTCAGTCGCGCCTTGATATGCGCCTGGCGCAGATCGCGATCGGGATCGATGGTCTTGCGCACCGTCGCGATCGCGCTTCGTGCACGGCGGCCGCCCATCACTTCAGGCAGGACTTCGACGAGCAGGTAGGCGATCGGGCCGGCGACGGGCAGGATCACCAGGACCCAGATCCAGAACGTGTTGCGCCCGGTCCGCAGGACATGGACCACCAGCGCCACCTGCAGCACCACCGATGCGATGAAGAACGGCATGGACTCTCCTCCCTGAACCCCGCGCATATTCTAGCCGCGCCGTCGCCGTTGGTGCGAACCGCAACACGCTCTCGCATTCGCGCGATTAGAATCGGGCCATGACCGCGACCCGCTCCCTGCCCGCTGCCGACGCGCTGGACCGCCTGCGGAGCATCGTCGGTCCGCAGGGCTTCCTCGACCAACCGGGTGATCTCGAGCCATTCACGGTCGATCATCGCAAGCTGTATCGCGGCGCGACGTCGCTGGTGCTGCGGCCAGACAGCACCGAACAGGTCGCGGCCATCCTGCGGTTATGTCATGACGCGGGCATCGGCGTGGTCCCCGTCGGCGGCAACACCAGCTACTGCGGCGGCGCGACGCCGAGTGCCGACGGCTCGCAGATCGTCGTCTCGATGGAACGGATGCGGCGCGTACGCGCCGTCGATCCGCTCAACTACACCATGATCGTCGACGCCGGCTGCGCGCTGGCCCAGGCACAGGCCGCGGCTGCCGAAGTCGACCGGCTGTTCCCCCTGAGCCTGGGATCGGAAGGGTCCTGCCAGATCGGCGGCAATCTCTCGACCAATGCCGGCGGCACGGCGGTGCTTCGCTACGGCATGATGCGCGACCTGGTCCTCGGCCTCGAAGTCGTGCTGGCGGACGGCCGCATCCTCGATGGCCTGAGTTCGCTGCGCAAAGACAACACCGGTTACGACCTGCGCGACCTGTTCATCGGCGCCGAAGGCACGCTCGGCATCATTACCGCCGCGTCGTGCAAATTGTTCTCGCGACCGGCCAGCGTCGTGACCGCGATCCTCGCGATTCCTGAACCGGAAGCCGCAGTGACGCTGCTGTCGCGACTGCGCCAGGCCAGTTGCGATTGCGTCAGCACCTTCGAACTGATGCCGCGCATCGCGCTCGACATGGTGTTCAGGCACATCGCCCAGACCGGCGATCCGTTCGACGAGCCGCATCACTGGTACGTGCTGATGGAAATCGGCAGCGGCAGTCTGGACACCGGCCTGCGCGAAGGCGTCGAAGCGGCACTGGCCAACGCGATGGAACAGGGGCTGGTCGAGAACGCGGTGATCGCCGAGAGCAATGCACAGCGCGAACAATTCTGGCGGTTGCGCGAAACCGTTCCCGAAGCGCAGCGCCGCGACGGCGCCAGCATCAAGCACGATATTTCCGTGAGCAGCAGCGAGCTGCCGCGCTTCATCGTCGAAGGCTCGGCGGCGATCCAGCAGATCGCCCCCTCCGCCCGCATCGTCGCCTACGGACATCTCGGCGACGGCAACCTGCATTTCAATGCCAGCCAGCCGCTGCAGGGCGATGCCGCATCATTCGAAACCCTGGCGCCACGCATCAACCGCGCCATGCACGATCTCGTCGCGCGCTACGGCGGCAGCTTCAGTGCCGAACACGGCATCGGGCAGCTCAAGCGCGGCGAACTGCAGCGCTACAAGAATCCCGTCGCGCTGTCGGTCATGAAATCGATCAAGCAAGCGCTCGATCCGAAGGGGATCATGAATCCGGG
>CAYWHG010000044.1:0-31639 GCA_964457865.1 uncultured Steroidobacter sp. | reverse complement strand
GCCAGGCGGATCGTCGCCTCGCGTTCGCCGGCGTCCAGATCGGCGATGACGATGAACTCATGCCTGCCGATGCTGCTGACGTCGGTCAGTCGCGCGCCGCGGCCCTTCGCGAGCAGGTATCGGCCACCCTCGCCGCGCGACTGCGCAATGCGATCGGGATAGGCGAGCGCCAGCAGCCGGCCGGCCGCTTCGTCGGAATACGCCGCCTGCGGCGTCGCCGGCAGATTCACCTGTCGCTGCAGCAGGTCCATGCCGCGCGCGACGCGCTGGCGTGCGCCGGCGTCGATGCTCGCACCCGCAGGCGCGCGTCCGTCGCGCAGTGCATCGATGCGCAATCGCAGATCGACGTCGCGACGGCCCGGGGGCAGCCGCAGCAGATCGCGTTCGCCGAGCAGCGCGGCGATCTGCAGCGCCGGCATTCCGAGACCCAGTTCGTTGCCGCGCACGATCATGTGAGCCAGCCGCGGATGCGTACCGAGGCGCGCCAGTGCGCGGCCGTGTGCATTGATGCGGCTGTCGGCATCGAGCGCATCGAGATCGCGCAACAGGTCGCGCGCCTGGGCGAAACTCGCGGCTGGCGGCGCATCGAGCCAGCGCAGTGCGAGCGGATCGCCGATACCCCAGTTCGACAGCTCCAGCGCGAGCGGCGCGAGATCGGCCTCGACGATTTCCGCGGACGTCTGCGCCGACAGCCCGACATTCTCGGTTTCTGACCAGAGCCGGTAACACACGCCCGCCTGCAGTCGTCCGGCGCGGCCGCGACGCTGATCGGCCGAGGCGCGCGAAATGCGCACGGTTTCCAGCCGGCTCATGCCGGTTGCGGGATCGAAGCGGGCGCGTCGTGCGAGACCCGAATCGACGACGAGGCGCACACCCTCGATGGTGAGGCTGGTCTCGGCAATGTTCGTGGCGAGCACGATCTTGCGTTCGCCGGCGATGCTCGGACGGATCGCCGCGTCCTGCTGCTCGATCGGCAGTTCGCCGTACAGCGGCAGCACGCGAGTGCCGCGCGGCAGCGGCAGTTCTTCCAGCCGGCGCTGCGCGCGACGGATCTCGCCCTGCCCCGGCAGGAACACCAGCACGTCACCGGCCTCGTCTTCGATGGCGCGTGCCGTCACATTCGCCGCAACCAGCGCCATGTCTTCGTCCTGCCCGCGCCCCGTGCCCCGCACCCCGAGCCCGCTCCGATAGTGCGTCTCCACCGGAAACATCCGCCCTTCCGACGTCACGATCGGCGCGCCGCCGAGCAGGCTCGCCACCGCTTCGCCATCCAGCGTCGCCGACATGACCAGCAGCTTCAGGTCTTCGCGCAATGTGCCCTGCGCATCGAGACATAGCGCGAGTCCGAGATCGGCCTGCAGACTGCGCTCGTGGAATTCGTCGAAGATCACGAGCGCCACGCCTTCGAGCGCGGCATCGCGCTGCAGCCAGCGCGTGAGAATGCCTTCGGTGACGACTTCGATGCGCGTCTGTGCGCTGACCTTGCTGTCGAGCCGTGTGCGATAGCCGACGGTGCGTCCGACCGGTTCGCCCAGCAACTGCGCCATGCGTGTGGCGACCGCGCGCGCCGCCAGCCGCCGCGGTTCGAGCATGACGATGCGCTGGTCGCCGCGCCACGCGGCATCCAGCAATGCCAGCGGCACGAGGGTCGACTTGCCCGCGCCGGGCGGTGCCTGCAGGACGACATTGGGACCAGCGGTCAATACCTGCTGCAGCCGGGGCAGCGCTTCGACGATGGGCAGGGAGGGCAGGGCGATGGGCACCGCGCGATTATGGTCACGCGGCCCGCAGCACGGAAGGTGCGCGGTGTCCGGCGCAAAGATTTCCCATCTGCGCGTGTGAAGCCTTGCGTCGGCCGGTGCCTTCATCCAATGATCCGGCCATCCCGACAATCAACTCACACAGGGGATCTCACGATGCTCAGGCGTTCGTTCATCGGTTCGTTGCTGCTCGTCTTTTTCGCAGGCCAGGTATCCGCAGCTGACCTGGCAACCGCGCGACCCGAAAGCGTCGGCATGTCGTCGGCGCGACTGCAGAAGCTGACGGCCAGCATGCAGCAGCTGGCGGACAGCAAGCAGCTTTCCGGCGTCGTCACCATGGTGGCGAAGGACGGCAAGATCGTCCACGTCGCCACGGCTGGGCAGCGCGATATCGCCTCCGGCGCACCGATGCAGAAGGACACCATCTTCCGCATCTATTCCATGACCAAGCCGATCACCGGTGTCGCCATGATGCTGCTGTACGAAGACGGCAAGTGGCAGCTCAACGATCCCGTCTCGAAGCACATCCCGGAGTTCGCGAACCTCAAGGTCGCGAAGGTCAATCCCGAAACCGGTGCGGTCACGCAGGTCGAGCCCGACCATCCGATGACCATGCGCGAACTCATGTCGCACTCGGGCGGACTCACCTACGGCGTCTTCGGTGCGACCGCGGTCGATGCGATGTACACGAAGGTGAACGTGCTCGATCCGACCCAGCCGCTGCAGGCCATGATCGACAAGCTGGGCAAGTTGCCGCTGCTGTCGCAGCCGGGCACGGACTGGCATTACAGCGTGTCGGTCGACGTGCAGGGCTACCTGGTCGAGAAACTGTCCGGCAAGACCTTCCCCGAGTTCCTGAAGGAACGCATCTTCGATCCGCTGAAGATGGCCGACACGGCGTTCTACGTACCCGCAGAAAAGATGGATCGCTTCGCCTCGTTCTATACGACCGGCAAGGACGGCCAACTCGTGCCCATGCCCGGCACCCCCGACTACTCGAAGCCGCCCGTCATGCCGTCCGGCGGCGGCGGACTCGCTTCCACCATCAGCGACTACATGCGCTTCTGCCAGATGCTGCTCAACGGCGGCGAACTCGACGGCGCGCGACTGCTGTCGCCGCTCACCGTGAAACTCATGCGCACCGACATGCTCGCGGCAGGCACCCCGGGCGTGTCGCCGGGAATCGGCTTCGGCCTGGATTTCGCGGTAGTGACCGATCCGCAACTCGCCGGCGGCTACTACGGCGAAGGCACCTACTGGTGGGGCGGCTACGCCGGCACCTGGTTCTGGATCGACCCGGTCTACAACCTGATCGTCATCGGCATGATCCAGCACCGCAGCGACAACATGCCCGATGTGCGGGCGATCTCACGCTCGCTGACGTATCAGGCGATCGTGAAGGAGTAGGAAAAAAGGGGGTAGTGATCAGGGGGTAGGGGGTAGCCAGAACGGCGCTGGTCGAGGGCTGAATTCTTCCTTTGACTACCCCCTGCCCCCTGATCACTACCCCCTCCTGTCCTCACTCCAACGTAAACCACTGCACCTCGACCCGCCGGTTCAGGTCGCTGTTCGGGCTCGCCGGTTCTTCCCAGCCGCGACCGACGGTTTCGAGGCGCGAGGCATCGATCTTCTTGTGGCGTTCCAGCAGTGCATCGCGTACGGCAATGGAACGCTGGCGTGACAGTTCCATGGCTTTCAGCGCCATGCTCTTCACGAGCTGTTCGCCGCCCTGGTCGCGGAATTCATTGACGCGCGAATTGTCGACGTGGCCGCGCAGCAGCACGGTCGAGCCGGGGCTGACCTGCAGGAAGCGGTTGATGGTCTCCAGATATTCCGCGTTCTGCGGCGCGCTCTTGTCGAGTGCCGACGAATTCGGTTCGAAGAAGAAGCGGATGTCCTTGCTCAGCAGGGGATCGCCTTCGAGCGAGGCCGAGCTCGATGTTTTGATCGGCGCGATCGCGATCTTCTGATCGGCGAACAGGCCCTTGCCGGCAAGCGCATCGAGGAAGCTGGCATCGACGAAGCGCGCGGGATCGGTCGGGTTCCTGATGACGCTGCCATACGCCAGCACCGATGACTGGAAGATGCCGCCGAACGAACCGGCGGAATCGATGGTGCCGGCGAAGAACGCGCGGTTCTCGGGCAGGTTGGCGAGATGCACGTGGGCGAGTTCATCGCGTGCCTCTTGTTTCGTCCAGCCGAAGGCTTTCGCGACCACGCCGATGTTCTGCGCCTGCTGATCGCGCAGGCGGCGATTGCCTTCGAGGATGCCGTGCACCAGACCGCGCACCATGTCGGGATGCGCCCTGGCGAAGCCCTTGTTCACGGCCAACACGTCGGCGATGACCAGCAGGTTGCGGTTCGACACCAGCACCTTGGCCTGGCCATTCGACTGTTCAACGACCTGGTCGGTGCGCGGCGTCCAGCCGACACAGCCGTTCAGGCGCTGCGAACCGCGGGCCAGTTCGTGCGCATAGGCGTCGCAGGCAATGAATGCGTCTTCGTAGAACACCAGCCCGAGCGCACCGGCCGCGGGTTTCGAATCGAGATCGCGCAGCACCGTCACCGGCACGCCGGCTTCCTGCGCGAGATAGCGGATGAAGAACTCGCTCTCGTTGAACTGCGAAGCCGCCAGCACCTTGCCGGCCAGGTGGTTGATGGAGGCGATGCCGCGATCGACCACGACCATGTCGGCGCCGCGCGAGTAGCCGATCTGCACGGGGATCACGGCGTCGAACTGGCGGCCGAGCACGGCGAGCGCATCGGTGGTCGTGGCCGTCGCGGCGAGACGGCCATTGTTGAGCGGCGACCAGGTTTCGTCCTCGCTCATCGAGATCTTCACCCTGAAGCCGTATTCCTTCGCAAAGAACGACTCCGGATTCGGTTCGAGCCCGCCGTTGGCGACGATCAGGCCGCCGTAGCCGGCGTATTCGCTGATATCGATCTGCAGCACGCCGTCCTTCGGTTGGTAGGTGGCGGCGGCGTCGAGCGTCGGCGAGCCATCGACCGGTTCGATCGGCGCAGGCGCCGCGCCGTCAGGGGCGGTCGCGCCCGAAGACTGCGACGCTGTCTGGGTTGTGGCATCCGGCGATTTCTTGCCGAGCCACAGCCAGGCGCCGAGCGCGATCAGGCCGACAAACAGCAGCAGCGTGATCAGGTTGCCGGCGGCGGAGCCGCGGACGTGGCGTCGTTCAAGCACGGTCATGAGTCATCTCCTGTGATGCTCGCGATGGTTCATCAGGCGCCCTTCATTCCGATACCCGTTCCCGGCGGCGCGGCGCGGTCTTCGGCCGCAACAATTCCGCCGGCACCGGCTCATCCGTCAGATCGTCGAGTCCCGCGAACAGTTCGCGCTGATCCTTCAGCCAGCGATTCGCTTCATTGAGCGACGCCGACAGCGCATCCAGCGACGACGCCACGCTGTGTTCGTCGGTCGCCAGCAGCGCCTGTTCGCGCACCAGCGACACCTGCTGGCGCAGACGTTCGAGTTCGGCTTCCACCAGCTCGCGACGGTTCTGCGCATCGCTGTGGGCCGCGCGCCGCGAACGGATGACTTCGAGCTGCTGTTCGAAGCTGCGACGCAGGCTGTCGTTGATGTCGCTGCCGGACAATCGATCGATGAGCCGGCGTTCCTGTTCTTCGAGATCGCGCTTCTCGCGTTCGGCCGAAGCAATGACCTGCAGGATCGACGCACGCGCGGCCAGCAGTTTCAGATGCAGCCAGGCCATCTGCCGCACATCGCCGATCTGCGATTCGGTCGCGCCGGTGCGTGTCAGCAGTTCGACGATCTCGCGGGCCTGCGCTTCGATCGCGTCCTGCGACTGGCGCGCGTGATTGTCGAGCAGCGCGATCAGCGAGCCGTAGCGGCTGTTCCAGTGGTCCTTGCCGCCTTCGGCATCGACAGTCGCGCGAAAGCGTGCGTTGCGCGACAGCGTCCACAGGTACAGGCCTTCGAGGCCCGCGCCGATCAGCCAGACGCCGGGGTTCACCAGCGCGCCGAGCAACGCGAATGCCGCCACGCCGAACCAGTTCGGCGGGATGGGCATGCCGAAGGGACGGGCGTTGAAGGCCGCGGCGAGATAGGACCGCTTGCCGTTCATGCCGCGGGCGGCGCCGCCGCGAACTTGCGGAACGGCTCGGCAAGGAAGGCGAGATCGGTGGCTTCGCGCGCCGCAATGCGCATCTGGAATTCGAGCACGTCGGCCGGCACCGGATTCTGGTAGCCGACGAGACAGGCTTCGAGCGCGGCGGCGGCCGGCACGTTCTGGGTGCGCGAATGTCGATACGCCTTCACGACGAGTGCTTCCGCCGCACCCGGGGTCAGGAGCGTCGGCATCTTCGGTTCCAGCCGGACGAGATCGGCGGCTTCGAACGGCAGGTCGTAGCGCTTCGCCAGCGCTGCGATCAGGCCGGCGCTCTCCGCGGGCGTCGCCGTCGGCATCAGCGGCACTTTCACGTCGACGCGACCGGGCCGCTTGAGATCGACTTCGATCAGATCGGGTCGCGACGACGCAAGGATCCACAGCACGCGGCCGCGATTCGCGGTGTCCGCCATTTCCTGCGCGATCATCGAATACAGCCGCCCCGACAGGCCGCTGTCGCCGCTGCCGGAGTCGCGCCGGCCCAGCGTCTGGTCGGCTTCGTCGATGAAGACCATGCAGCGCCCCAGCGCGCGCACCAGCCGGAAAATCTTTTCCAGGTTGCCTTCGCTGGAGCCGACCCAGCGATCGCGGAAGTTCTTGAGCTTCACCACCGGCACGCCGGCTTCGCCCGCGAGGCATTCGACGAGGAACGTCTTGCCGGTGCCGACCGGGCCGCACAGCAGATAGCCCATCGGCAGTGCCTTCAGGTCGCCCTGCTGCCACAGCACGATGTCCTGGCGCAGCCACTGCTTGAGCGCGTCCTGGCCGTGATAGTCGTCGAGCGTGCGCTTCGATTCGATGAATTCGACGAGGCCTGCCGAGTCGCGCTCCACGAGATCCTTCTTGATGCGCGTCAGGTCCTGCGAGGCGAGCACGCGCTTCTCGTGTGCGCGCACCTTGATCAGGCTTTCGAGTGCCGACACGGTCACGCCGGCCAGCGAAGCCGCCAGCTGGCCGAGGTTCGCATCGGCTGCGAAGGCGGCCGGTTGCTGCGTCGTCAGGATCGTCAGCGCGCGCTCGAGTGCCGGTGCATCGGGCAGCGGCACACGGATGCGCGAGGTATGCGCGTCGAACGCCACCCGCGGTTCGACGTCATTGAGGTTGTCGGCGATGAGGATGCTGGTGAATGCCAGCTCGGCGAACGGCGACTCGCTGGCCCATTCGCGCAGCAGGCTCGCGAGACTGCCGTGTTCGTAGCCGTGACCGTCGGCCGGCGCGATCTGGTCGATGCCGCGCAGGATCACGGCCACGCTTTCTTTCGATTCGCGTCCCAGCGCCCGCAGGTTGCCGAGGTAACGCAGGTACTTGCTGACGTACTGAATGGCTGCCAGCGGCTCGCGCGGCGCACGCTTCAGGTCCGCCCCCGACCATTTCTCGACGATCTCGCCGCCGCGTTCGATCGTCAGGCCATTGCCGAGATCGTAGGAGAGCACCACCGGGAACGCCGCAAGCAGCTCGTTCTCCAGATAGCCGGCGAGATTCACCAGCCGGTTGCCGACAGCAATCCGGTCATGAACATTGCCATACAGGATGAACTGCCCATGCGCGCCGCTTTCATAGGCCAGCGCCAGTTCATTCGCCCAGCCGGGTGCGCCTTGGGGTGCGGGCATGTGACGACAATCAGAAGAGAGAAGAAGAAATTTCCACGGGGGACACGGGGATCACGGGGATAAGACAAAGGAAGCATGTTCGCATCTGAATCTCCTGTTCCGGCCCCCCGTGTTCCCTGTGTCCTCCGTGGAGATCCTCTCCGCTCTTCATCCGCTCTGGCTCTCGGTGCCCATGCTGCGCGGCGCAGGCGCGGCCGCCGGTTCGCCCGACAGCGAGATGCCTTCGCGCGCGGCGAAGTCGGCCAGTGCCTGGTCGGCGAGCGCGGTCATTTCGCTCTCTCTCACATCGACTTCGCTCATGTCGATCGAGTCGCGGGCGACGCGTGCACGGCCGGCGGCATGGGTGCGTTCTTCTTCCACCATTTCGTGCAGGCGATTGAGCGTGTCGCCCGAGCCGCCGATGGTGGAGATCATGCCCGAGGCCATCTCGTGGATTTCGGCCATGGCCTGGTTCATGCGCATGTCGTTGATCGCGCCCTTGAGGCTTTCGATCTTGGAGCGCGCGGTCTGCACCGCCACGTCGCGGGCCTTCACCAGATTCTTGTAAGTGGCTTCGGCCTGTTCGAGCTGCTTGCGGTTTTCTTCGAGCTGCTGCTCGATGGTCTGCAGCCGCAGCGCGTACTGGCCGGCGGCCGACTTGTTGCCGGCGCGCAGGTGCGCGGCCGTCTTGGCGCGCAGGTCCTTCTGTTCGGCTTCGAGCTTGCGCACCTGGCCCATGATGCGTTCGCACATGCCCGCGTGGGTGGCGAGGCCCTGGTTGAAGTTCGCGATCTGCTTGCGCAGGTTCTCCTGCTCGAGTTCCAGCAGGGCTTCGGGATTGCGCTTCTCGACACCCGAGATGAACAGCGAGAAAAATCCTTTGATGAGATTCGCGACTCTGCTGAACATGCATCCTCCGCTGGCTCGTGGCCAAATCTTTTGTCGGCGCAGAGGGTAACGAAAAACACCGGTGGGGAGTAGGGACGACAGGCAAGGTGCGGCCGATTGCCGGCGAGCGGCGGCTGGTGACCGGCCGACTCCCGATCGACTGGCTATACTGCCGGGCATGCCCGTACCGATCAGCACCACGCCACTGGCGCCGCAGCATCTGAGCGACATGCTCGAACTGGAACAGCTCGACAGCAACCTGTTCCGCAGCCGCGCCAACCAGGAAAACATGAACGGTTCGCTGTTCGGCGGCCAGATCCTCGGCCAGAGCCTGAAGGCGGCGGCGCTCACCGTCGACGGCGCGCGTCATGCCCATTCATTGCACGGCTACTTCCTGCTGGCGGGCGCCCGCGACACTCCCGTCATCTACGACGTCGAACTGACGCGCGACGGCGGCAGCTTTTCGACGCGTCGTGTCGTGGCTCGGCAGCGCGCCAAGACCATCTTCCACATGGAACTGTCGTTCCATCGCGAAGAAGAAGGCTACGAACACGCTGCGACGCTGGACATCGAGGTGCCCGATCCCGAAGGACTGATGAGCACCGAGGAGCTGGCGAAGACCTACTCGGCGCTGCTGCCGAAGGATTCGCCGCCGCTGGAGAGCTGGCCGTCCATCGTCGAGTTCCGCCCGACCAACCCGGAAGAATTCGTGCTCAAGAAAGCGGCGACGCGCGGCCTGTACTGGATCCGCTCGTCATCGAAACTGCCCGACGATCGCACGACCCAGCAGGCGGGCGCGGCCTACCTGTCCGATTACTTCCTGCTCAGCACGGCGCTGCTGCGTCATCCCGAGGCCACGCGTTCGGACGTGCTGCTGGCGAGTCTCGATCACGCCATGTGGTTCCATCGCCCGTGCCGTTCCGACGACTGGCTGCTGTTCGACGCGACGAGTCCCTTCATGGGCGGCGCCCGCGGCTTCGCGCGCGGCGAAGTCTACGACCGGCAGCACCGGCTGGTGGCGTCGGTGGCGCAGGAGGGGCTGGTGCGGCCGATGAACAGGAAAGGCTGATCTGAAGAAGAATCGAAAATTTCCCCGTGCTCCCCGTGGAGATTCTTGCTCTTTGGATCGGGGGGCCACACGCCAAGTAAGTGCCATTGCGCTTAACCCCAATGGCGCTTAGTTAAGCGGGTTGACAGTTGTCCGTTGACGGTTGACGGTCGGAAAGGAAGGCATTTTTCTGGCCGTCAACCGCCAACTGTCAACCGTCAACTCGTTAAGTAAGTGCCATTGCGCCTAACCCAGCACCGCGCTGCGCAGCTTCTCCACGTCCTTCTTGCCCAGCAGCTTGAACTGCCCGGGTTTCAGCTCGCCGGCACGCAGCGGTCCGATTGCCACCCGCTCCAGTTCCCGCACTTTCAGGCCGACACGCGCCAGCATGCGGCGGATCTCGCGGTTCTGGCCTTCGCGCAGCGTCACGCCGAGCAGGGTGCGGTCGCCGCGGTTGCGATCGACGAACCGCTTCAGGATGCGAACCGACTCCATCGCAGCGCGTTTCGATGTCTTGCTGCCGTCGGTGGACGGCGTGACGAGATACATGCCGCGTTTCAGCGCCTGCAACTGTTCGTCCGAGGCGAGGCCGGTGCACAGGACGCGATATTCCTTGGCGACACCGAACTTCGGATGCGTGAGCTGGAACGCGAGATCGCCGTCGTTGGTCAGCAGCAGCAGGCCGGTCGAGTCGCCGTCGAGACGCCCGACCGGATACAGGCGTTCGTCCTTGCGTATTGCCGGCGGCAGCAGGTCGAGCACATTGCGCCGGCCTTCGGGATCGCGCGTCGTCGTGATCACGCCCTTGGGTTTGTTGACCAGGACGTAGGTGTGAGACTTCGGCGCGGCCTTCGTCGCCGGGCCCTGCACGCTCTCCGGAAACTGGAGGGTCTCGCCGTCGAGATCGACCACATCGGCCTGCGGATCGATGAAGCAGGGCAGCGACGTGACGACCTTGCCGTTCACGCGCACGCGACCCGCGGTGATCATGTCTTCGCAGTCGCGACGCGCGGCGATCCCGCCATCGGCCATGGCTTTCTGCAGGCGGATTCCCGTGGGGCGTTGCGAAGAATGTCGACGGTCGGTCATGGGCGAAGCTTAGCGGCTCTTTGTGTTGAATGCCGTTCGGACTTGCCTTGGGGACCGCGCCCCGGGGTATAGACTTATTCCCGACGTAATCGACCGGAGACTTGCTCATGACGACCTACAGCGGCAGCTGTCATTGCGGAAAGATCGCCTACGAAGTGGAAGGAACGCTCAGCGAAGCCATGGAGTGCAACTGCTCGCATTGCAGCCGCAAGGGCTACCTGCTGTGGTTCGTGCCGCGCGACAAGCTGACGATCCGGACGCCCACCGATACTCTGGCAACGTATACGTTCAACAAGCATGTCATCCAGCATCACTTCTGCAGCCACTGCGGCTGCGCGCCGTTCGGCGAAGGCAAGGACCCGAAGGGCAATGCAGTGGCGGCCATCAATGTCCGCTGCCTGCAGGACGTGGATCGCTCGACGCTGAAGATCATTCAGGTCGACGGCAGGAGTTTCTGAGAGCACCAGAGTCGGGAAGAAAATAGCCGCAAAAAGGCGCAAAAGACGCAAGGCCGGAATGAGAAGGGAAGGAAAATCTTCTTCGTTCTTCCTTTGCGTCGCTTGCGCCTTTTTGCGGCTATTTTCTTCTTATGCCTTCTCCGTCTCCGCCAGCTCCCGACTGCGCCGCGCGAACTCGTGGTTCAGCAGCGCACGCAAACGCACCGCCTTGAGCGGCTTGTGCATGATCGTGAGTCCGGCGGCGCTCACCTTGCGCAGCTGTTCGGTGGCGGTGTCGCCGGAGATCAGCACGGCGGGCAGCGATTCGCCCAGTTGTGCGCGCAGCGTGCGGATGACTTCGATGCCTGTGTCTTCGCCGCGCAGGCGCAGGTCGGCAATGATGAAATCCGGGATGTCGGTGCCGAGACCGGTCAGTGCTTCGGCGGCGTCCATTGCCGTGACGCAACGGCAGCCCCAGCTTTCCAGCAGGCTCTGCATGCCGAGGCGCACCGAGGCTTCGTCGTCGACGACGACGATGAGCTTGCCGCGCAGCAGGTTCGGCACCTTCTGTTCGATGGTGGCAGAGACCGACGGTGCACGTTGTGCATCTGCGAACGGCACCTCGATCGAGAAGCGCGAGCCGCGGCCGACGGTCGAATCGAGTTTCAATGGGTGATCGAGCAACGTCGCAATGCGACGCACGGTGGCGAGCCCCAGGCCAAGCCCACGTGTGCGATCGCGTTCCGGATTGTTGACCTGGTAGAACTCCTCGAAGATGCGCTCGTGCTGGTCGGCGGGAATGCCCAGGCCGGTGTCCCAGACTTCGATGCGGATCGTTCTGCCGCGCTTGCGGCATCCGACCAGCACGCCGCCCTCGTTGGTGTAGCGGATCGCATTCGAGACGAGGTTGGACAGCATGCGGAACAGCAGCGTCGAATCGGTAGACAGTAGTGCCTTGAAACCGCGCACGTTCAGCCGCAGTCCTTTCTCCTGCGCTGGCACCGAGAACGTACTGCGCAGTCGATCCAGCACCTGGTCCGCCGGCACGGCCTCGCGCTTCACCTGCACCTGTCCCGCATCGAGTCGCGAAATATCCAGCAGGTTGTCGAAGAGCTGCTCCAGCGATTCCGTGCACAGCAGGATCTGATCGACCAGCTTGATGCCGGCGCGACCTTCGGAACCATTGCGCAACGCCGTGGCAAAAAGACCCAGCGAATGCAGCGGCTGTCGCAAGTCGTGATTGGCCGCGGCGAAGAAGCGCGACTTGGAGCGGCTCGCTTCCTCCGCGCGCACGCGGGCGTCTTCGGCCAGCGTGTTCTGTCGCTTGAGCTCATCGACGAGCTGTTCGTTCTCGACGCGCAGCCGGATCTGCGCAGCCACGGCGCGCGCCTGGCGTTCGACGAACAGCAATACATAGCCCAGCACCGCGATCCACAGCACGCCGAGCGCCGCGTTGCGATAGCCACCCTCGAACGCATAGCGCAGCGCGAGCAGACCGAACACCGGCACCGCAAAGGAATGCAGCGCTGGCGGAAAGTATGCGTGCGTCATGATGCTGATGGTCGCGCGACTCGCAAGGCACGCCGAGATCAGTGCCAGCGCCAGCGACTGCCCGGGACCGACCAGCACGAAGGCCGCCGATCCCCACATGAGTCCCGCCACGAATGCGGCATTCGCGAGCCGCATTCCCCACAGGCGCGGTTCGCTCTGAGCATTCGGCGCGCGCCGGTAGGCGAACGTCAGCCATTGCACGCCGGCCTGCACCAGCAGCACGCCCGTGCACCAGAGGAAGATCTTCAGTCCGGAAACATCGGGCCAGGCGATGATGACCATGAGCGCGGCCATGAGCACGGCCGAGCCCGAGACGGCCGCGGTGTTCCCATAGAGCATCGCGACGCGCTGCTGTTCAACGCGTCGCAGTAGCGCGGCGTCCATGTCTGGGAAAGGAGAGTCGGGTCAGCGGTTCGCGGCGTAGGCGGTCGACGGCAGGTAGCCGCGGCGCTGCGCTGCGAGTACCGCCTGCGTGCGATTGCGCACGTTGAGCGCTTCGAACACGGCGCTGACGTGGGCCTTGACCGTGCGCTCGGCCACATCGAGTGCGCGCGCGATTTCCTTGTTGCTGCAGCCGCGGCCCAGCATGGAAATGACTTCGAGCTGACGCAGCGTGAGCGAACTGTTGTCGGGTGCCGCGGCGGCGCTCGGATCCCTTGCGGGCATGAAGACTTCGCCATCCAGCACTTTCTTGATGGCCGCGACCATTTCGTCGGCAGTAAAGGACTTCGGAATAAAGCCGGAGGCGCCGGCGGCGACCGCGCGCGAGGCGATGCCTTCCTGTTCGTCGCCCGAGATCATGATGCAGGCCGTGGTGGGGTGCTTCTCGCCGATGAGCTTCAGCGCATGGAAGCCATCGTCGCCGCGCAGGTGCAGATCGAGCAGCACCAGGCCGACTTCGGGATCGCGCTGCAGGATCTGCATCGCTTCCTGTACCGAGGAAACGCTGAGAATGCCGGCGTCCAGTACGCCCTGTTCGAGAACGGCATGAAAGCCGGCCCGGAACAGCGGATGGTCGTCCACGATCAGGATTTTCATGACGTATGCCCCAACGGTTTCAAGCGATCATTCCTGCCTGCCAGATCGAAATGCAGCGCGCTTCCGTTGCCTGCAGGTTGGGGTTGTAGACCCCATCGATACTCGCGGTCCATCGTACGTCCGGGCACCGGACAGCGGCAATGCCTCTTTTGTGCGACGCGCAAGGCTGTCGGTTTATACGGGGCTCGCTGCCCATAGTGCCAATTGTTGATCGGCCGTTCGAAGGGGAGGATCTGCACCGTCGATCCCCCCGTGAGAGTTGCGCCGGCCGTCCAGAAGACGGGCCGGCGTTTTTTTGGTTTTGTGATACCCGATCTGCGGGAACGCAGACCGTTCGTTTGCAGCTCGATCAGGCCGGCGAGTTTGCCGCCTGGTTCTGAGTCTGCTCCTGCTGCATCGAAGTGGATGACCCATTGTCATCGCCGTCGCCGGCTTGTGCGCCCAGGTAGCCGCCTACCGCACCACCTACCGCGCCGCCGACGACGGCAGCGATAACAACCGGCAACCGGACTCCCTGTTGTTGTTGTCCATTTGGCATGTTGGTATCTCCCAGAAGTTGACGACAGATCACTCGTTAAGGGTGGATGCCGCAGCATCGCCGCGCGCTGTGCACTTTCGCGTCGTTGCCCGGCTGATGCAATGACCCTTAGTATCAGCCGCTTCCCCGGAGCGGGCCGCATTCTCGGGATTCCATGTCATTCGAGGACCTCATACGCCACGCGGAATCGCTCGGCCCGAAGGAGCGGTTCATGTTTCTGCGCGAGGCCTGCGGCGCCGACGAAGCATTGTTCGACCGGGCCCGCGACCGGATGCGGGCCAGCTCTCCCGACTGGTGGGATCTCGAGGACGCAGCCGAAGCCGACGTCGAGGAGAGTGCTTCCGCCGACTATGTCGGCCAGCTGATTGGACCGTACCGCGTCACGAGGACGCTCGGCCTCGGCGGCATGGGCGAAGTCGTGCTCGCCGAGCGTGCCGACGAACAATTCCGTCAACAGGTGGCGATCAAGCTGGTCAGGCGTGGCCTGGTATCGCGCCAGGTGCGCGGCCGGCTGAAGATCGAACGCCAGATTCTCGCCTCGCTCAACCATCCCAACATTGCGAAGCTCCTGGACGGCGGCGTCACCGATGACGGCACGCCGTACATCGTGATGGAGTTCGTGGAAGGCGAGCCGATCGATGCCTATTGCGACCGGTATCGACTTTCAACCCGCGATCGCCTGCGGCTCATGCTGACGGTGTGTTCGGCCGTTCACGCCGCGCACCGCAACCTGGTCGTGCATCGCGACTTGAAACCCTCGAACATTCTGGTGACCCGCGACGGCGTACCGAAGCTGCTCGATTTCGGTATCGCCAAGCTGCTCGACAGTCGCGACTCCATGCACACGGTGGCGGAAACGCGTGCCGATATCCGGCTCATGACGCTCGACCATGCAAGCCCGGAGCAGATTCTCGGACTGCCCGTGACGACTTCGAGCGATATCTATGTGCTCGGTGTGCTCCTGTACGAGCTGCTGACAGGCTACCGGCCTTTCAATGTGGCCAACAAGCCGCTCAGTGCGGTCGAACGCCTCATCTGCGAGCAAGCGCCTGTAGCGCCGAGTGCAACTCTTGTTGCCGCCCGCACTTCCGTGGATGCGAACGAAGTTGCAGCGCTGGCCGAGGCGCGGGCGACTACGGTGACGCGCTGGATCAAGGAGCTGCGGGGCGACCTGGACAACATGGTCCTGATGGCGATGCGCAAGGAACCGGAGCGTCGCTATGCTTCCGTCGAACAGTTTGCGGCCGACATAGACCGCTATCTGAAGGGCATGACCGTGATTGCCCGCACCGACCAGTGGACCTACCGGACCACGAAGTTCGTGCGCCGGCATGCCGTCGCCGTGGGATTGTCGTCTGCGCTGGTGGTATTGCTCGCCGGCTTCGCAGTCACGACGGCCATCCAGTCGCAGCACCTCCAGAAGGAACGCGATGCCGTGTCGGCCCAGCGAAGCCGCGCAGAAGCGGAGCGCGACCGTGCCGAGAGCACCACTTCGTTCCTGATGGAGGCGTTCCGGGTCTCGGACCCCAATGAGAGTCGCGGCAACGAAATCCGGGCGCGGGAAATTCTCGATCAGGGTGCGAAACGCATCGATGCCGAACTGCAGGGGCAGCCGGCCACGCAGGCGGTGATGCTGGACACCATCGGCCGCGTGTATTTCAACATGGGCCTGTGGTCGGAAGCGGAACCGCTCCTGGAAAGGGCGCGCACCCTTCGCGTTGCCTTGCTGGGCGATTCTCATCCGGATGTCGCCGAAAGTTTCATCAGCCTCGGCAAGCTGCGCCGGGAACAGGGTAAGTACGACGAAGCGGAATCGCTGTTCGCGCGAGCATTGAAGATCAACCAGCTAACCCCGGGGCCGGAGACCTTGCAGGTTGCAAAGGTCTTGCGTGAGCAAGGTCTTCTCTTTCACTTGACCGGCAAGCTGGACGATGCCGAGCGGGTGTTCCGTCATTCGTTGACGATCTATCGGCGAGCGGGTGCGCCCGCCCTGGTGGTGACGCCGGTGATGTCCGATCTTGCGGACCTGCTGCAGGCCCGGAACGATCTTCCGGCGGCCGAACAATTGTTCCGGGAGGCGCTGCGTGAGGATCGGCAGGAGCTGGGCGCAGATCATCCGCTGTATGCGTCGCACCTGCTGCGCGTCGCTACCGTGACGCAGGCTCAGGGTCGCATCGACGAAGCAGAGGGATTGTTCATTCAATCCATCGCATTGTTGCGCCGCGTGTATGGCGACAAGCATCCCGAAACCATCGATGCGCTGATCAGCCTGGGGAGCCTGCAGCAGGAAAAGAAGGATTACGAGGCGGCGGAAAAATCATTCCGCACGGCGCTGCAGCTCGATCGGCAACTGCGCGGCGAGAAGCACAGCTATGTGGGCATCGATCTGATGCAACTCGGCAGTCTCGCTACTGCGAGGGGGCGGTACCAGGAGGCCGAGCAGCTGATCCGGGAATCGCTCGCCGTCCTGCGTACGAGCCTGCCGGACAACCATCCGTACGTTGCGACCGGCGTCGCCAATCTCGGTCGCACATTGCTCGAGCTGAATCGGCTGGAGGAGGCTGAGACGACGCTGCGGCAGGCGATCGATCTCGAAACACAGGCCTTCGGTGCCGACAACGAGAACGTGGCGGTCGCCAAAATTTCCCTGGCGCGAGTGCTGGCGGGACAGGAGCGACCGGCAGAGGCCGAGCCGTTGTTTCGTGAGGGTTATGCCGTACTGCTGAAATCGCGCGGCGCCGAGGCGCAAAGGACGGTCCAGACCCGCCTCTGGATCACCGAGTTCTACCGGAAGCAGGGCAGGGACGCCGCAGCACAGGAACTGTTTGCCAGCGTCGAAAGACAACGGTGAGATTCACTCCTTGCGCTCCGCAGCGCTCGCATCCTCATACAACTCCAGCCACATCGCATTCAATATCGCGAATGCGCAGGCCAGCCCGAGGCCGAGGATCCATGAGAAGTACCACATGCTCAGTACGCTCCCTTGTGGAGGTGTTCCAGCGAGACCTTGCCTCGCAGCACGCGGAACACCCAGCTCGTGTAGGCGAGGATCAGCGGCATGAAGATCAGGGTCGCGATCAGCATGATGAACAGCGTCGAGCGGCTGCTGCTCGCATCCCACACCGTGAGGCTGCTGCCCGGATCGAGTGAGGAGGGCAGCAGGAAGGGGAAGGCGCTGAAGCCGGCGGTGCAGACGGTCGCAGCGCCGGTCAATGCGCTGCAGACGAGCGCGAGTCCCGCCCGCTGACGCGCGAAAATGAAGGCGCCGATCGCGCCGGCATAACCGAGCAGCGGCGCCAGCAGCATCCACGGATAGCGGCCGTAGTTGTCGAGCCACGCGCCGGTGCCGACGATCACGGCCTTGCCCAGCGGATTCGACGGACCTGCGGGATCGACCTGCGAGACGATGCGATAACCGTCGACCGACATGGCGATCAGCAGGCCGCAGATCGTGAACAGCACGATGTAGGCCACCGCCGCGATGCGCGCAGCGGCCGCAGCGCGATCCGCCATCGGCGCATGCGTCTTGAACGCCGCATAGGTGCCGCCGTGCATCGCGAGCATGGCGACGCTGACCAGGCCGCACAGCACGCCGAAGGGATTCAGCAGCGCGAAGAACGAGCCTTCATGGAACACGCGCAGCGTCTCGTCGAAGCGGAAGGGCACTCCGAGCAGAAAATTGCCGAAGGCGACGCCAAACACCAGCGACGGAACGAAGCCGGCAATGAAGAGCGCCCAGTCCCAGAGATTGCGCCAGCGCGCATCGTCGAGCTTGTTGCGGAAGGAGAATCCCACCGGCCGCAGGATCAGCGCAGCGAGCACCAGGAACATCGCGATGTAGAAGCCGGAGAACGAGGTCGCATACAGCGGCGGCCAGGCGGCGAAGATCGCGCCGCCGCCGAGGATCAGCCACACCTGGTTGCCTTCCCACACCGGTTCGATGGTTTCGAGGAAGACGCGCCGTTCCTCGTCCGTCCGTCCGATGAATCGATACAGCATGCCGACGCCCAGGTCGAAGCCGTCGGTGACGACGAATCCCACCAGCAGCACGCCGAGCAGCGCCCACCAGATGAGACGCAGTACTTCGTAGTCCATCAGTGCGCTCCTTCCTCGCCGGGCCAGCGTTCCGGTCCCTGGCGGATCACGCGCAGCATCAGGAATACATCCACGACGGCAAGCGTGCTGTAGAACACGACGAAGCCGATCAGGCTGAACCACACCTGGCCCGCGGATACCGACGAGACGCCGAGCGACGTCGGCAACATGCCTTCGATCACCCACGGCTGTCGGCCGTACTCCGCGACGATCCAGCCGAGTTCGGCGGCGACCCAGGGCAGCGGCAGGCTGTAGAGCGCGACCCGCAGCAGGCCGCGATGATTCTCGACGCGCCGCCGTGCCGTGAGCACGAAGGCCGTGCCGAACAGCACGATGAAGAAGATGCCGATCCCCACCATGATGCGGAACGACCAGAACAGCACCGGCACGTTCGGTACCGTCGACCAGGCAGCGAGTTCGATCTGTTCCTCCGACGCCTGGCGCGGGTCGGCGACGTAGTGCTTGAGCAGCAGCGCATAGCCGAGGTCGTGCTGATGGCGGTTGAAGTTGCGCAATGCCTCGGTGTCGCGACCATTGGCGCGCAGCTTTTCGAGTGCATCGTAGGCGGTCAGCCCGTCGCGAATGCGGTGCTTCGCGTCGCTCACGAGATTGACGATGCCCGGCACTTCCTGGTCGATGGAGCGCGTCGCGATCAGGCCCAGCGCCCAGGGAATCTTGATCTCCGCATGCGTCTTGCGTTCCTCGACATCGGGCAGGCCGAAGATCGTGAAGCCGGCCGGCGGCTTCTCGGTGTGCCACATCGCCTCGATGGCGGCGATCTTCATCTTCTGGTGTTCGCTTGCCGTGTAGCCGCTTTCGTCGCCGAGCACGACGACCGAGAGTGCCGAGGCGAGACCGAAGCTCGCGGCCACCGCGAATGAACGCCGCGCGAAGGCGCGATTGCGATGGCGCAGCAGGTAGAAGGCGCTGATGGACAGCACGAACATCGCGCCCGTCACGTAGCCGGCGCTGACGGTGTGCACGAACTTCGCCTGCGCCACCGGGTTGAAGATGACCTCCGCAAACGAAGTCACCTCCATGCGCATGGTCTCGAAATTGAAGCGCGAACCCACCGGGTTCTGCATCCAGGCGTTGGCGATCAGGATCCACAGCGCCGAAAAGTTGGAGCCGAGCGCCACCAGCCAGGTGACGACCATGTGCTGCAGCTTCGACAGTCGTTGCCAGCCGAAGAAGAACAGGCCGACGAAGGTCGACTCCAGGAAGAACGCCATCAGCCCTTCGATGGCGAGCGGCGCGCCGAAGATGTCGCCGACGTAGTGCGAGTAGTACGCCCAGTTGGTGCCGAACTGGAACTCCATGGTGATGCCGGTCGCCACACCCATGGCGAAGTTGATGCCGAACAGCACGCCCCAGAACTTCGTCATCTGCCGCCAGATCTCGCGGCCCGTCATCACGTACACGCTTTCCATGATGGCCATCAGCACCGACAGGCCCATCGTCAGCGGCACGAACAGGAAGTGATAGAGCGCCGTCAGCGCGAACTGCAGCCGCGAAAGAATGACGACGTCAGCGTCGATCATGATCCGCCGCCGACGAGGAAGAGGGATCGAGCAGATGTTGCTCGACGCGCGTCGGCGTGATGTCCGGTCGATCGTCGAAGAACAGGAAGCGCAGCGCGATCAGCGCCAGCAGCTTGAAGGTGAGGATCGCAATGATGTCGCGGCGCAGGCTGAAGCCGCGTCGGGTCTGCGCAGTGAGGTTGGCCGCTTCAGACATGCACATCGCCCCGATGAATCGCGATCGATTGTCGGTGTCTGCTGCGGGTGCGATCAATTGCGGGAAATCCCGAGAGGGAGGATAGGCGCGCAACGAAGCACAAGCTTCCGATCCCCTCCCCCGCTTGCGGGGGAGGGTTAGGGCGGGGGCCTCTTCCGCGCCCCCCATCCTGTCCTTCCCCCGCTACCGCGGGGGAAGGGACGCAACACGCAACGAAGTACCAGAATTCACAAACTCTTCTTTGTGCTCTCTGCGTACCAATTTTTCCGGCTCAGGTTCCGATCACGCCGCCGTCATCCTTCGTGATCACGAGCGTCGCCGAGCGCGGTCGCGTATCGCCGTCGATGTTCGGCCACTGGCCGTCCGGATGCTGGATGTTCACGAACAGCGTGCGGCGGTCCGGCGTCGCGGTGATGCCGGTGAGTTCGCAACCCTGGGGTCCGACCAGGAAGCGCTTGACGACGCCAGTGTCGGGGTTTGCGGCCAGCATCTGCTGATTGCCGAAACCGCGCGCCGTGTTGGAGTAGCCATCCGTCTGAATCCACACCAGGCCCGTATGCGAATCGACCCACAGGCCGTCGGGGCTGTTGAACGTCGCATCGCCGTCGAGATACGCCTGCTTGTCGGTGCCGGGGAACACCTGCGCGGCGTAGGCGGGATTCGCGTTGTACGGCGCCACGGCGCCCAGCGACTGCACGGTCGCCAGCGACGGTCCGCCGAAGACGAAGATGTCCCAGGTGAAGTCGGTGGCCCAGTAGTGACCGCGTGCTTCGCGCCAGCGGATGATGTGACCGTCCTGGTTGCCGGCGCGCGGATTCGCGGGATCGACCGGCTGCGGCGCGCTGCCGCGGCTGGTGTTGTTGGTCAGTGTCAGATAGACGTGTCCCGAGCGTTCGTCGACGACGGCCCATTCGGGGCGATCCATCTTCGTCGCCAGCACGTAGTCCGCGGCGCTGCGGGTGTTGACGAGGATGTCGGCCTGGCTCGCGAAGCCGTTCGCCCGCGTCAGGCCGTTCTTGCCGAACGTCAGCGCGATCCAGTGGCCCGTGCCGTCTTCGTTGAAGCGCGCGACATACAGCGTGCCGTCGTCGAGCAGGTCGTCGCCGCAGGCTTCCCAGGGAGAGTAGGGTTTGCGGCTCACGTACTTGTACATGTACTCGCCGCGCGCATCGTCGCCGGTGTAGATGACGATGGGCTTGCCGATCTGCACCGGCGCGAACCAGGCGCCTTCGTGGCCGAGGCGGCCGAGCGCGGTGCGCTTCTTCGGCGTCGACTTCGGGTCGAACGGATCGATCTCCACCACCCAGCCGAAGTTGTTGGGTTCGTTGCGATAGTCGTTCGCAGCTGCCGTCGCGTCGTAGAACTCCGCCGTCGTCGGTGTGGCGTCGAAACGCGCGTACCGGTCTTCGGGCCGCGTGCCCCAGCCGTAGGTGGAGGCTGCCGACGACGGCACGCCATAGCGCGAGTGCTCGCGCGGCCGTCCCGCGGTCGCCGTGTTGTAGAAGTAGCCGGCCCAGTTCTCTTCGCAGGTGAGATACGTGCCCCACGGCGTGAAGCCGTTGGCGCAGTTGTTCAGCGTGCCGCGCGTCTTCGTGCCCTTCGGGCTGTAGCGCGTCTTGAGCAGGTTCGAGCCGCGCGCCGGGCCGGTGATTTCCATCATTGTTCCAGCCGTGATGCGCCGGTTGAGCTTGCTCGTCTGCACCTTCCATTCGCCGCGGCGGTTCTTTGCGATCTCGACGATGCCGACGCCGTGCGAGGCGATTTCCTTGCGGACTTCGTCTTCGACCGGCCGGCTGCCGTCGGCGCCGCGCGCGAAGCCATTGGGATGGATGAACGCCTGGTCGATGTTCTCGTAGTTCACGCACAGCACGCCCGACTCGTTGCCGGCCTGGCCGCGCTGCAGCGGAAAGAAGTGCATGCCGTCGTGATGCGCGCCGGACTGCTGTTCGCGATCGGCGCCGGTGTTGAAGTCGCCGGGGATGTAGGGCGGATACTTGCCGGCGATCGGCGTGCCTTCCGGAATCAGCACCTGCACGCGATAGCCTTCGGGCACGGCGACCTGGTCTTCGAGCCCCGGATTGAAGGCGGCGACTGCTGCAAAACCCGGATCGATGCGACGACGCGGCGGGTCGAGGCATTCGTCGCCATCGCGACGATCCTTGCGATTGCCGTGACCGGCGAGCGCCGACTGGCTCAGCAGGCCGGTAACGACGGCAGCGACGCCGCCCTTCACGACATCGCGGCGACCGTAGCGCCGTTCGACGATGTCGGCGAACCAGGGGTTGTTCGAAGGATTGCTCTCAGGCTCCTCACCCACAGCGGCGGCAGGGGTGAAAACATTGTTTTCCAGCACGGCAGACTCCACGCGGTTGGTTGACGACGCGGGCAGTAAAGGAGCCGCGTGTTGCGGGGAGATGACAGCGGGATGACGGATCGGCCGCAGAGAAGATTCACACCGAGAGCACAGAGATCGAAGAAGAGAAGAAGAATGTCCCCCGTGTCCCCGGTGGAAGCCTTCTTCTCCCTGCCTTTGCTTTGTGTGAAGTTCTTTTCTCTATTTCTGCTGTTGCGGACCCAGCCAGCGCGCCGGCAGCGACAGTGCCGC
Organism: uncultured Steroidobacter sp.; assembly: GCA_964457865.1. Classification (GTDB taxonomy): domain Bacteria; phylum Pseudomonadota; class Gammaproteobacteria; order Steroidobacterales; family Steroidobacteraceae; genus Steroidobacter. The sequence goes on along the minus strand of CAYWHG010000044.1, from coordinate 9,122 downwards.
AATGAGCGACACGAGCAGCGACGCGGCGTAGGGAATCGACTGGATCATCAGCACCGCGACCCAGATGGCGAGGTCCGGTCCGCGCAGTTCGGCCGGTACGCCGATGGTGTAGCCGGCGAGGGTCAACTGGTGAGTGAGGAAATAGACGGCGGTCAGCAGCACGATCAGGAAGCCTGTTTCCTGCGCGGCGCCTGCGAATGTTCGTGCCAGTGCATGCGGCTGCAGTCCTTTCGGCGTGCGGAAGAAAGGCTCGTTGCGCGTGATCATGCCCTTCACCACGGCCAGGCCGATCGTGTGCGACAGCGCCAGGCCGGCCAGCGCCGCGGCGATGGTCTGGCGGATGTTGGCGCCGACGCGCGACACGTACAGATGCGCGAGCTTCACCAGCTTGAACGTGAACAGTGCCAGCGGCAGCAGCGAGAACATGACCAGCGGCGGATCGATGCGCTGCGGCGCGTGGATCATGGCGATGGACCAGCCGATGGCGGCGACATTGACGATCAGGTTCAGCCCGTCGGTCAGCCACGGCAGCCAGCCGGTGATGAAGTGATAACGCTGACCGCGCGTGAGTTGCGTGCTGCTGGAGAACAGCGGGACCGCATGCCGGCGCAGGATCTGCATGGCGCCGTAGACCCAGCGGAAGCGCTGCTTCTTGTAGTCGATGAAGGTGTCGGGCATCAGTCCGCGACCGTAGCTGCGCGGCACGTAGTGAGCCTGATAGCCGTTCTCGAAGAGCCGCAGACCGAGCTCGGCATCCTCGGTGATGCACCATTCGGCCCAGCCGCCCACCCGCTCGAGCGCAGCGCGCTGCACGAGCGTCATGGTGCCGTGCTGGATGATGGCGTTGCGTTCGTTGCGGGTGACCATGCCGATGTAAAAGAAGCCGCGGTACTCGGCATGGCACATCGCCTTGAAACCACTGCGCCCGTGATCGCGATAGTCCTGCGGCGCCTGCACGATGGCGACCGTGGGATCGCAGAACGCCGGCACCAGATCCTTCAGCCAGTGCGGTTCGACCTGGTAGTCGCTGTCGATCACCGCCACGATGTCGGCGGACGGATCGGTCCGCTGCAGCGCGTAGTTGAGGGCGCCGGCCTTGAACCCGGCGAGCGGCATCACATGAAAAAAATGGAAGCGCGGCCCGAGCGCGCGGCAGTGGGCTTCGACCGGTTGCCAGACGTGCTGGTCCGGCGTGTTGTTGTCGATGACCAGCACTTCGTAGTCGGGATAGTCGAGCTGCGCGAGCGCGTTCAGCGTCTCGATCAGCATCGGTGCCGGTTCGTTGTACGCGGGCACGTGGATGGACACCTTCGGCCACGTCGTCGGCGCGGCCAGGGGCTGGATGAGCGCGCGGCGTCGTTGCCGTACCCAGCGCGCCTCGGCCCATTCGATGGCTTCGGAGATCACGACGGCGATCACGCCGAGCATGCCGAAGATCAATAGCGTGCCGACGATGACGCTCGTCAGCGTCAGGTACTGCTGCGAATACCGATAGATCACGAGCACGGCGCAGGTCGCGGCGGCGTAGATCACCATCGCCAGGAAGCTGCGTCCGCGCGTGCCCATGCCGCTGGTATTGGTATAGACGAGCAGCAGCAGGATCGCGGCCGTGACGACGGAAATGCCGGCCAGCATCTGCCACTGCGGGATACGCACGATCGGTTTGATGAACTCGAATTTCGGCTGCCGCTGGACGTTGTAGATGCCCCAGTACGCGCCGACCGCGCCTTCATAGCGCGCCTTCCAGGGCTGATCGAAGGCTTCCATGAGGTAGTACACGTAGCCTTCGTCGCGCGCCCGCGCGAGAAAGCGTCGCAGGAACAGCGCTTCGTTGCTGAGCGAGGCGACGGCGCCTTCGCGCGTGCGTCCTTCCGACGGCCAGCCCACTTCGCACAGAACGATGGCCTTGCCCGGGAAAGTCTTTGCCAGCAGATCGACGCGCGAGTCGAGGTAGTCGATGGCGGACTCGACCGGAATGCCCTCCCAGTACGGCAGCAGGTGCACGCCGATGAAATCGACATGGTCGGCGAGCTGCGGGTGGCTGATCCACACATGCCAGGGCTCGGCTGTGCTGACCGGCTGATCCACGGCGGCGCGTACGCGATCCAGCTGCACACCGAGTTCCTCGACGCTCAGGTCGCCGCGCAGCACCGACTCGTTGCCGACGATCACGCGGATGACATTGCCGTGCTGTTGCGCCAGTCCGATCGCCGCGGCGACTTCTTTTTCGTTCGTCGCGCGATCGCGGTCGAGCCAGGCGCCCACCGCGACCTTGATCTGGTGTTTCGCGGCGAGCGCCGGAACCTCAGCCAGCGTGTCGAGCGAGGAATACGTGCGGACCGCATTGACAGACGCGCTCGCCAGCAGTGCGAGGTCGCCATCGATCTGTGCGGGCGAGGGCAGCGTGCGGTCCGCAGGATCCTGACCGGCATGAAACGGCGAGAACGCCATGCCCTGCACACCGTGCGGCCATTGCGGCTCGTCGACCGGCTTGTTTAGCCAGGCCCACAGACCGAAGGTGATCGCTGCGAAGACGATCGCAACCAGGTAACTGGAAAACTTCATCGCTCCCTTGCGGTTGCCGGACTGGGCGGTTGCTGGACTGGCCGACCGGTACTTCCCGTGCCGCGGAATGTGCCGGCCGCATGGTAACGTACCGGGCATTGCTGGCGATTCAACGACTCACTTCAACGACTCACTATCAACGACTCAAGGGAGAACCGCACATGTACCGAAGGTTGGGCACGGCGCTGTCGCTGGTGGGAGGCTGTATCGGTCTGTTTCTGGCGACTGCAACGTTCGCCGCACCCGAACCGCAGCAGCCGACGCGTTTCGAGTTCACGCCGTATGTCGGTCAGCTCACCGGCGGCGAATTCGAGGATCCCACCGACGGCAGCGAGCGCGATGTGGATGGCGATATGGACTTCAAGCTGTTCTTCAACATCAATGCCGACAGTCCCGAGCGTCAGTACGAAGTGCTCTATGCCAACCAGGGCACGCGGGTGAAGGGCGCCGTGCCGATCGACATGGACATCCAGTACCTGCACTTCGGCGGCATCGTGAATTTCACCGACGTGCAGCCGGTCGTGCCCTACTTCGGCATGACCATCGGCGCCACGCAGTTCAGCCCGGACGCCGCCGGCCTCGACGACGAGACCAAGTTCTCCGCCAGCATCGGCGCGGGACTCAAATACAAGTTCTCGAGGAATATCGGTCTGCGCTTCGACGTCCGTGCCTTCGTGACATTGCTCGACACCGACGGCAGCCTGTTCTGCGTCTCCGGCCCCGAGGGTGCCGGTTGTGCCATCGCGGCCTCGGGCGACACGTTCATCCAGTACGGCGCGGGGCTGGGGTTGATCGCGGCGTTCTGAGATTCGGATGTTTCACACGGAGATCACGGAGGGCACGGAGACCGGAAATCCTTGGCCCGACGATGCAGCCGATTCCCGCAGAATGAAGTGTTGCCTTACTCCGTGATCTCCGTGAACTCCGTGTGAACCCTCTTTCCCTTATTCTTGCGATCCCGCCGTCACCGCGCCCGGCCCGAGATTCTCCAGCAGGAACTTCTCGATCTCTGTCAGCAGCGTGATGCGGTCCGATTTGCGTTCGAGCTGGTGGGTGGCGTTCTTGATATAGACGGTGCGGTGCGGTTTGTTGGCGCGGCGCAGGGCCGAATCCATGCGGCGCGTGTGATCGACTTCGACCTGGTAATCCTTGTCGCCGTGGATCAGCAGCACCGGCATGGCGATCTGCTCGACGTGACGCAGCGGCGAATCCGCGCGCAGTTTTTCCTTGTCGACGCCGATCTGTTCGCGCGCGAATCGCCAGTTGGAGAAGAAGCGCGATTCGTTCAGCAGCTGGTTGAGATCCGCGACGCCCGCGATGCTGACGGAACAGCGATACAGATCGCTGTTGCGGATGGCGCCGACCAGCGTGGCATAGCCGCCGAAACTCCAGCCGACCATGCACATGCGTTTCGGGTCGGCGATACCCTGGGCCACCGCCCAGCGTGCGCCGTCGGTGATGTCCGAATACATGAGGCCGCCCCAGTCCTGGTGTGCGGCGTGGTACCAGGCGCCGCCGTAGCCCGATGAGCCGCGGAAATTCATCTGCAGCACCGCATAGCCGCGACTGACGAGGAAGGCGCGCAGGAAATCGAAATCCCAGGTATCGCGCGCGATGGGACCACCGTGCGGCATGACGATGAGCGGCAGTTGTTCGGCGCGCAGTCCCGGCGGCACCGTCAGGTAGCCGGGAATCTCGGTGCCGTCCGACGCCTGGTACGCGATCGAACGCATGCGGCCCTGCGCCGACGGATCGAGTTCCGGATATTGCGTGCCGAGGCGGATCAGTTTCGCCTCGCGCGTATTCAGAAGGGAGTAGGTGCCGGCGTCGACGTCGCTGTAGGAGCGCACGATGAACGTGCTCTCGTCGCGGCTGCTGTCGGTGATGACGCTGAACTTCGCCGGCTCGGCCTTGTTGATGGCCTGGATCAGTCCGCGCACGCGCTCGTCCGTGTAGTAGACGAAGGGCCGGTCGAGTTCGTACCAGATGCCGAGCAGGCGACCGTCCGGGGTCAGCAGCGGCTCGTCCGCATCGACCAGCGGATGCGAGAACACGAGCTGCGGTTCGCGCTGATCGGTGAGATCCATTTCCCAGAGCGCGGAGCGTCCCTCGAAGTCGCCCGTGGCATAGGCGATGTTCTTGCCGGGCGCCACCGCGATCGGCCGCAGCGCGTCGGTTTCGCTGAACGCCTTGATCTTCGACAGCAGGCGCCATTCGCGATCGTCTTCCAGGCGCGCGAAGTAGCTGACCTCGGCCTTGCCGCTGTAGCCGGCGCCCAGCCGCACGTTGCCCCTGGCGTCCGCCGTGAAGGAACGGATCGGCACCCGCTCGCGGGTGCGCGTGGCGAGGAAGCCCGTATTGATGTTGAGTTCGAAGACGCTCGGAAAGCCGTTGGCGTCGTCGTCCAGCTGGATCAGGACCGTATCGGGCTCGTCCGGCGTCCAGTCGAGGATGCGATCGTGAAACTGCGCGCGACCCGCGTCCTGGCGCTGGAAGAGCAGCTTCAGCTTGCTGCCGTCGGCATTCACGGCGACGAGGCGCGTGTACGGATACACATGCCCGGCCTCCTCGGCCATGGCGCGCACACCGCACAGCAGTCGCTTGTCGTTGGCCCAGTTGCACCAGCTGATTTCGTAGCGGCCCGATTCCGAACGCAGGATCGGCTGCACTTTGCTGCCGGGGGAATTCAGGTCGACTGTCACCGCCACGGACTGATCGTCGAACGAAGTGATGTAGGCGACCTGCGAGGCATCCGGTGAAATCGAGACGCCGCGGATGTTCGGCATGCGCGCGTAGGCTTCCAGCGGTGCCGGCGGTGCGGCAGCGACTGGAGCGGCGGCCACGACGAAAGCAACCGCAAGCACGGCGGCGCGGGGACAGACCTTCATGCAAAACCTCCCTCGATCCCTGATTCGTTGTCCGCCGTTTCTATCGTTGCGACGGTGTCGGCAAGCGTAGGCAAACGCGTGCCACGACGCCAGAGGCGGCTACACTGCACGCCGCCTGAAGCTTTTTCGGTGACGGAATGCTGATTGTCGAAGGACTGTCGAAATCGTTCGCCGGTGCGGCAGCGCGCCGCGTGCTGCACGACATTTCGCTGCGCGCCGAGCCCGGCGACTACCTGGCCATCATGGGCGAGTCGGGCGCCGGCAAGTCGACGCTGCTCAATCTGATTGCCGGACTCGATACGCCGGATGCCGGCCGCATCGTCATCGACGGCCGGGACATGGCGACCCTGGATGATGCAGGGCGCACACGCCTGCGTCGCGCGGCCATGGGCTTCGTGTTCCAGGCGTTCCACCTGCTGCCGCATCTCAGCGTCGCACGCAACATCGCCCTGCCGCTGGCGCTCAATGGGATCGGCGGCGCGGCGGCGGATGAACGTGTCGACGAGTTGCTGAGCGCCGTCGGCCTGCGCGATCGCCGGCACGAGGCGCCGTCGCGGCTCTCGGGCGGCGAGATGCAGCGCGTCGCCGTGGCGCGTGCGCTGGTGCATCGTCCGCGGGTCGTGCTGGCGGACGAACCGACGGGCAATCTCGACAGCGAATCGGCGGGCGAAGTGCTGCGACTGCTGCGTACCCAGCTCAAGCGCGATCGCGCGATCGGTATTCTCGTGACCCATTCGACCACGGCGGCGGCGACGGCCGATCGCGTGCTGCGTCTCGGCCCTGCCGGACTCGTGCAGGCCTGACCGATGCCCGGCCACGCCCTGGTGCTGAGTGCGGCGGTCTTCGGGCCGATGCGCCACGCGCCCGGGCGCACGTTGCTTGCCGTGGTTGCGATTGCGCTGGGTGTGGCGCTGGGCCTCGCAATCCATCTGATCAATCGCGTCGCCGCCGATGAAGTCTCGCTCGCGGCTCGCAGCCTGTTCGGTCAGGCCGATCTCGCCATCGAAGGCGGCGCGGACGGCTTCGACGAAGCGCTCTATCCGCAGATTGCGCAGCTGCCCGGCATCGACGTCGCGAGTCCAGTGGTGCAGGTCGAAGCCAAAGTGATCGGCGCGCGCGGCGCGCTCACGGTGCTCGGTATGGATGTCTTCCAGTCGCGGCGCCTGCAGCCGGCCTTCGCGACTGCGCCGCTCGACGATGTGGAGGAGGACACATCGCTCGACGATGCGCAGACATCCTCGGCCGAACCGATTTTCCTCAGTGCGAGTGCGGCGCGCAGCCTCGGATTGCAGGTCGGCGCGCCGCTGCGGTTCCAGGTCGGAATGCAGTCACTGGAGTTCGTGGTGGGTGGCGTGCTGCCGCAGGCCGTGCTCGAAGATCGCGCCGCCGTGCTGGACATCGCGACGGCGCAATGGAAATTCGAACGGCTCGGCCGGCTGTCGCGCCTGAATCTGCGGCTGGCGCCGGGAACGGGCATCGAGCAGGCGCGGACGCAGATCCGCGACGTCCTGCCGCCGGGCGCGCGTGTCGTGGTGCCGGAGGAAGCGGCGGACGAAGCGGCGGGCCTGTCGCGCGCCTATCGCTCGAATCTCACGGCGCTGGCGCTGGTCGCCTTGTTCACCGGCGGATTCTTTGTGTACTCGACCCAGGCGCTGTCGGCGTTGCGCCGACGCCGTGAGTTCGCGCTGCTGCACGCGCTGGGCATGACACGCGGCGGGCAATGGTGGCTGGCACTGCTCACGGGCGCGCTGGCCGGACTTGCAGGATCGATGCTCGGTGTCTGGCTCGGCGTCGTGCTGGCGCAGTTCGGGCTGCAGGCGCTGGGCGCGGATCTCGGCGCCGGCTTTTTTCACGGCGCGATTCCGCCGCTCGAATTGCGGGCGGGCGAGGCCGTCGCATTCGGTCTGCTGGGCACGGTGGTTGCGGTCGCCGGTACGGTGCGGCCGGCGTGGGATGCCGCGCGCATCCCGACGGCGCTCGCCCTGAAGGCCACCGACGTTGCAGGCGACGAGGCGCGTACGCATGGCGTGCTGGTGGCGGCGCTGCTGGTGCTGGCGGTCGCGATCCTGTTTCTGCCGCCCATCGCCGGCCTGCCGTTGCCGGGCTATGTGTCGATCGCCCTGCTCATCATCGGCACGGTGATCGCCATGCCGCTGATCCTGCGTGCATTGCTGACGCATGCGCCGCGGCTCAGATCGGTGCCCTGGGAAATCGCCATCGCGCATCTGCGCGGCACCGCGCGCTATGCGACGCTCAGCGTGTCGGCGATCGTCGTGAGTTTCAGTCTCATGGTCGCCATGGCCATCATGGTGGCGTCCTTCCGTCATTCGCTGGATGCGTGGACGCAGCGGCTGCTGCCGGCGGATCTTTATGTGCGTGCCGGCTATGTCGGTCAGTCCTCGCACTTCGATCCTGCCGCCGTGACTGCGATCCGCAGTCTCGATACGGTCGAGCGCATGGAAGTCAGTCGTTTCGCCGCAGCGACGCTGCCGGCATCGGGACGTACCGTCACGCTCATCGCCCGCGATATCGATCCGGAGCAGGCGGGGCGTGTGCTGTGGCTCGAAGATGTGACCGGCGATTCGTTGCCAGCGGGCAGCCTGCGCGTGTGGCTGTCCGAGGCCGTCGCCGATGAACTGCAACTGCCGCCCGGTGAGACGTTCGAGCTGCGGATCGGCGAGCACACCGTGTCCGCGTGGATCCAGGGCGTGTGGCGCGACTACGAGCATTCGCGCGGCGCCATCATCATGGAACGCAATGCCTACCTCGGTCTCACCGGCGATGCGGCCGTCAACACCCTGTGGCTCTGGCTGAAGCCAGGCGCCGGCGAAGACGCAGTGCAGGCACAGATCCGCGCACGCCTGCCGACGGAGATCGACATCGACCTGCGTGTGCCGGCGGAAGTGCGCCGACTGTCGTTGCAGGCCTTCGATCGCACGTTTGCGATCACCTATGTGCTGGAACTGATCGCGATCCTGATCGGACTGTTCGGTATCAGCGCCGGCACCAGCGCCCAGGTGCTGGCGCGACGACGCGAGTTCGGCGTGCTGCGTCACATCGGGCTGACCCGCGCGCAGATCGCGGCGACGCTGGCCATCGAAGGTGCCGGGCTCGGTGCGCTGGGCGTGGTCGCGGGGCTCGCGACCGGCGGGCTGGTGAGTCTGATCCTGATCCATGTCGTCAATCGCCAGTCGTTCCACTGGAGCATGGACCTGTTCATACCGGCGGGCCTGATTGCGGGGTTGAGTGCGGCGCTGATTGCGGCCGCAGCGGTGATCGCCGTCGTCAGCGGCAGGCAGGCGATGCGCGGCGAAGCCGTCGCCGCGGTCAAGGAGGACTGGTAGCGATGCGTTTGCTTTCCTGCTTTGCGGCGCTGGCGTTCGTCGTCATGAGTGCGTCGATGGCGAAGGACATCGTCTATCCCGACGTCGTACCCGGTTACGAAATCAAGTTTCCGCGCGACGAAGGCAGCCATCCGCAGTTCCGCACCGAATGGTGGTACGTGACGGGCTGGCTCGAAACGCCGCAGGGCGATCCGCTCGGGTTCCAGGTCACGTTCTTTCGTACCCGTCCGGGAACGCAGGAAGACAATCCATCGCGCTTCGCCGCGAAGCAGGTGCTGTTCGCGCATGCGGCGCTGAGCGATCCGCGTCGCGGCAAGTTGCTGCG
>CAYWHG010000043.1:25954-31677 GCA_964457865.1 uncultured Steroidobacter sp. | reverse complement strand
CCTCCACGCTTGCGCGCAGCGGTTGTCTGGCCAACTCCGGCGCGGATGGTGGGGGCTGGGGGCGGCTCAGGCAAGAGAAGAATTCGGAGTAACCGCAAAGAACGCATAGAACGCAAAAGCCGGAAGAAGAAATAGCCGCAAAAAGCGCAAAAGGTCGGAGAAGAACTTCTCTTGTTTTCTTGGGCTTTTTGCGCCTTTTGCGCCTTTTGCGGCCATTCTCTCTGTTCCGACTTTGCGTTCTATGCGTTCTTTGCGTTTACTCCTCCATCTTCTTCCCCATCCGCACCGCCAGCGCATACAACTCGCTGCGTTTCACACCGGTGATTTTCGCAGCGACCTTCGCAGCCTGCGCGGCGGGGAGTTCCTGCAGCAGGGCGCGCAGCAGTTGCTGCGCGTCGAGGGTCACGGATTCGTGCTGAACCGGCGCGGCGCCGGCGACGACGATGACGATTTCACCGCGGGACATGTTCTCGTCGCGTTGCGCGATTTCGATCAATTCGAAAAGCGATCCGGTATAGGTCGTCTCGAATCGCTTCGTCAGTTCGCGGCTGACGCTGGCGCGGCGGTCGGCGCCGAATATTGCGGCCATGTCTTCGAGCGTGTCGCGCACGCGATGCGGCGCTTCGTAGAACATCAGCGTGCGGGATTCGGTTGCGAGCGTTTCCAGCTGTGCCCGGCGCGCCGCCGATTTCGCCGGCAGAAAGCCTTCGAACGTGAAGCGATCCGTCGGCAGCCCGGCGATTGAAATGGCAGCGATGGCAGCGCACGGTCCCGGGATCGCGATGACTTCGATACCGCTTGCGCGGGCGGCGGCGATGAGATCGAAACCCGGATCGCTGATCAGCGGCGTGCCGGCATCCGACACCAGCGCGAGGGATTCGCCGCGCTCGATGCGAGCGATCAGCGCCGACGATTTTTCCGCTTCGTTGTGCTCGTGCAGCGAGGTGAGCGCCGTATCGATGCCGAACGATTGCAGGAGTTGTCGCGTGTGGCGCGTGTCTTCGGCGGCGATCAGCGAAACCGAAGCGAGCACCTCACGGGCGCGCGGGCTCAGGTCACCCAGGTTGCCGATGGGCGTGGCGACGACGAAGAGCTTGCCGGCGAGGGTCGATTGCGGATCTGCTGTCACGTGCTGGTTTTCCGTAGCGACCCGCGAAGTCGCCTCGATGCGATTAGAGACGGCCCGCGGTCCGCGGTAGACTGCCGGCCCTCGGATGACCGATCCGGCCTCAAGAATCTCCGACATGTTGGCGACATCGCACCTGGCCGCCGGCCTCAAGACTACCGTCTGCCGCCTCGCGCCTGAAGTCCCGGCTTGCTCCGGACAGACACGGCACATCGTGCGGGACTGCGCGCTGGCGATCATCGCACTGCTCGGAATCGCTTCCTGCACGACGCCGACCTCGCAACCCACGCCGCCCGGCGCGGAGCGTCAGCTCGCACAGGCCGAGCAGCTGGCGCGCGACGGCAAATACACGGAAGCGGCGCAGCTCTACGAAACGATGGCGGCCACCGCGCAGAAGGAGATGCGCGATCGTCTGCTGCTGCGCGCCGCGAAGGAATATCTGCTCGCCGGCGACGCCGAGAAAGTGAAGGCCACGCTGGCAAAGGTCAGTCCATCGCTGCCGACGCAGGATGCCGCAGATCGTTCGCTGATCGCCGCCGAACTGGCGCTGCAGTCGCGCAACCCGGCGAAGGCGCTGGAGGAACTGCAGAAGATTGCACAGCCGTTGCCGCGCGAGAGCGCACCGAAAGTACTGGCGTTGCGCGCCCGCGCGCAGTTCGCACTCAATCGTCCCGCCGCCGGCATCACCACCGCGCTCGAACGCGAACGGCTGCTGACGAATCCGCAGGACATCCGTGCCAATCAGCGTCTGATCTGGGAAGGACTGCAGACCAGCGCCGCCGGCAATGCCGATTTCACGCCGCAAGCCGGCAGCAGCGCGATCGTTGCAGGCTGGCTCGACCTGGGCCGCGCCGCGCTCGTGGCTGCGCGCAATCCGTTCACTGCGAAGACCGACCTGGCGAACTGGCGCAGCCGCTATCCCACGCATCCCGCCAACACCTTCCTCAACGAAGAAGTCCTGCCCGATCTCGGCGTGGGTCTCGACTATCCGGCGCAGGTCGCGCTCGTGCTGCCGCTGAGCGGTCGCCAGCAGGCGGCCGGCGTTGCGATCCGCGACGGCTTCATGGCGGCGCTGTTGCAGCAGGACGCCTCGCGCCGGCCGCAGGTGAACATCTACGACACGGTGACGCAGGGCGCCAGCACGGCCTATCAGCGTGCCGTCGCCGAAGGCGCGCAGTTCGTGGTGGGGCCGCTGCTCAAGGAGGATGTCGCAGCGATCGCCACCGCAGGCAGTATTCCCGTGCTCACGCTCGCGCTCAATCTGCTGCCCGATGGCGCCACGCCTCCTGCGATGCTGTTCCAGTACGCGCTCGATCCGGAAGACGAGGCGCGACAGGTGGCTCGCCGCGTCATGGCCGACGGCCGCCCGCGCGGCCTCGCGCTGGTGCCGAACAACGAGTGGGGTCAGCGCGTGTATCGCGCCTTCGAATCCGAACTGAAGTCGCTCGGCGGCTCCGTTGCGGGCGTGCGTTATTACGACACGGCGTCGCGCGATTTCTCCGATCCGATTTCGCGACTGCTGCTGATCGACGAAAGCCGCGCGCGTGCGAACGCGATCAATTCGACGCTCGGCCAGCGTTTCGAATTCGAGCCGCGCCGCCGCGGCGATGCGCAGTTTGTCTTCATGGGCGCCTATCCTGCGCAGGGCCGCTCGCTGCGCCCGACACTGCGCTTCTTCCTCTCGGACGATCTGCCCGTGTACGCGACCTCGGACATCTTCGAGCCCGACACACAGGCCAACAACGATCTCGACGGCGTGATCTTCCCGGACATGCCCTGGGTGATTTCTCCCGACGCCGTCTCGACGGAATTGCGCACGGCACTGAACCGCTACTGGCCGGTGCGCGCACGCGGTCGCGGCCGACTCTATGCCTTCGGCTTCGACGCCTATCGCATCGTGCCGCTGCTGAAGGCCGGCAAATTCGGCAACGCCAATGCCATTCCCGGCATGACCGGCCTGCTGTCGATCGACGAGCACGGGCGCGTGCGACGCGATCTCGACTGGGCACGCGTGACGGAAGGCAAACCGGTACCGCTCGGCATGGCGGCGACCGTCGCCAGATAACAGGAGATCTCATGGACGATCGACGCCGCAAGGAAGCAGGCGCAAGCGGCGAAGCCGTCGCGCTCGAATTCCTGCAGTCGCACGGACTCGACCTGATCGGACGCAACTATCGCTGCCGCGGCGGCGAGATCGATCTGGTCATGCTGCAGCAGAAGACGCTGGTCCTGATCGAAGTGCGTTACCGCTCCAGCAACGAATTCGGCGGCGGTGCCGCCTCCGTCACCTGGCACAAGCAACGCCGCCTGATCGTCGCTGCAAAGCACCTGCTGATGAAACGCGCCGACCTGCGCCGCTACCCGGCACGCTTCGACGTCGTCGCCGTTTCGCCGGGCGCGGACGGACCGCAGATCGACTGGATCAGGAATGCGTTCACCCTCTGACGAACGCCGCAGGAACAGGAGTAACCGCAAAGAACGCATAGAACGCAAAAAAGAGAATGGCCGCAAAAAAAAGTGCAAAAAGCGCAAAAGTCCAGAAGGGATTCTTCTACTGACTTTGCGCCTTTTGCGCCTTTCGCGGCCATTTCTTCTTCCGGCTTTGCGTTCTATGCGTTCTTTGCGGTTACTCTTCTTCTCCCAACTCGGGTAGCACAAATGCTCGAAACAACCGTCGAAGTGGCCTGCCCGAACTGCGGTGAGACGATCCTGCTGTTCCTCGATCTGTCGGTGGAAGCGCAGAGTTACATCGAGGATTGCTCGGTGTGCTGCCAGCCAATGACGGTGTCGTACAGCGCGCAGGATGGGGAGTTGGCGGACATCAGCGTCGAGAGCGCGAGCTGACGCATGTGGCGCAAGGTTCGCATCGGCATCCTGCTGCTGATCCTGCTGTTCGTCGCGTTGAACACCTGGTTCGATCGCGTGTATTCGACCGACTGGCGCAATCCTCTGCGGGTCGCCGTGTTTCCGATCAACGGCGACGGTTCGGCGGTCAGCGCACACCACGTGCAGGCACTCGGCGGCGATCATCTGCTGCCGCTGGAAAATTTCTTTGCCGAGGAAGGCAAGGCGTACGACGTGAAGCCGACGCCACCGATCCGCTTCGCGCTTGCTGCGCCGATCCAGGAACTGCCGCCGCAGCTCGAACCGGGCACCGGCAGGCTCGGCGTCATGCTGTGGAGTCTGCGCGCGCGTTGGTGGGCTTCGCAGGCCGAGGCTCCGCCGGGCAGCGAAGTGAAGCTCTTCGTGCTGTATCACGATCCGCAGCGCACCACGTCGCTGCCGCATTCCACCGGATTGCAGAAGGGTCTGTTCGGCATCGTGCATGTCTTCGCCGATGCGCGCATGGCGGGATCGAATGACACCGTCATCGCTCACGAACTGCTGCACACGCTGGGCGCGACCGACAAATACGACGAAGCCAATCGGCCGCGCTTTCCCGATGGCTACGCCGAGCCCGAACGGCAACCGCGTTACCCGCAGGAATTCGCGGAACTCATGGGCGGTCGCATTCCACGCAGCGCGACGCAGGCGGAGATCCCCGAGTCGCTGCAGCAGGTCGTGATCGGTCCGCTCACCGCTGCCGAGATCGGCTGGGCTGCCGAGATCGGCTGGACCCGGCCATGAATGCGCTCGCCGACACCGCGATGAATACGCCGCTGCTCGCGTGCAGCCATCTGGACGTGTGCGTGGCCGAACGCACGCTCGTGCGGCAACTGACGCTCGCGATCACTCGCGGCAGCATGACCTGCGTGCTCGGTCGCAACGGCGCCGGCAAGACGTTGACGTTGCACACGCTGTGCGGGCTGCGTCCACCGGCAGCGGGCTCCCTGCAGTTCGACGGCCGACCGCTCGCCGACTGGCCGAAACGCCCGCTGGCGCAACGCCTCGGATTGCTGAGCCAGACGACGGAAGATCCGTTTCCTTCGAGCGTGCTGGACACCGCACTGATCGGGCGTCATCCGCACATTGGCCTGTGGCAATGGGAAAGCGAGGCCGACCGCATGATCGCGCGCGCTGCGCTGCAGGCCGTCGATATGGAAGCACTGGAGCGGCGCGACATCGACACGCTGTCCGGCGGCGAACGGCGCCGCGTGGCCATCGCGACGCTGCTGGCGCAGGACCCGGAACTGATGCTGCTCGACGAGCCCGTCAATCATCTCGATCCACAGCATCAGATCGACGTGCTGCGCCTGCTGCGAGCGCGGGCCGACGCCGGCCGCGCGGTCATCATGAGTCTTCACGACATCGGACTCGCCACGCGCTTCTGCGATCAGGCGCTGCTGTTGTTCGGCAATGGCGAATGGCTGCACGGAGCGACGCAGCAGGTGATGAACGAGGCAACCATTTCACGCCTTTACGACGTGACGGTGCGGGAGATCACGTGGGAAGGGGGCAGGACGTTTGTGGCGGAGTAGGAACGGGAATCGGGAGTCGGGATTCGAGACTCGGCGGAGGAGTCGAATGCCGGTTCCTCATCTGCCGATTCCCGACTCCCGATTCCCGACTCAGCCCCTGTGCCCCAGCAACCTCGCCGGCAGGAACAGCAGCGCCTTCACGAACGCGATGCAGGCATCCAGCAGCACGCCGACGATCC
>CAYWHG010000043.1:22602-25854 GCA_964457865.1 uncultured Steroidobacter sp. | reverse complement strand
AACAGCAGCGCCTTCACGAACGCGATGCAGGCATCCAGCAGCACGCCGACGATCCGGAAGGGAATCGACAGCAGCCACAGCAGCGGCATGAATACGAGAACGGCCAGCGCCAGCGGCCAGGCGATCACCAGCAACAGGCACCAGGCCACCGCGAGAATCAGGAACTGCATGAGTTTTCTCCAGACGGCGCGACCAGTCTCGCCGTTCGCAGCTTTGGACGTACGTCGGTACTGAAAGGTTGCATCGGGGAGTCAGGAAAGCAGATTGCGGATCTGCTGGTTGAAGGTCAGCACGGCAAGAAAGCCGAACAGCAGTGCCGCCCAGACGAGCGCGGCGGTGCGGCCGCGAGAAATGCGCACCGGCGCAGGCAACTTGCGACGATTGAGCAGGATGAGCAGCACGGAGTAGATGCACATCATCAGCCCGCCAATTACCGCGGAAATGACCAGCAGGACCAGCGGCTGTCGCACGCCGAACAGCAATACCAGACAGCCGCATGCGACCAGCCCCCACACCAGCGCGAAGTAGATTCTGTTCTCACTGTGCCGTGAGCCGCGCAGGTAACTAGTCTTGAGGACATCGGCGCCGATCCGGCTGGTGTAGTCGACGATGCCCATTGCTGCCGCGAACAGCGAAATCATGCCGATGACCCAGTAGAACAGGCCGAACCACGTGCCCGCCTGCGCCTGCATCTGCTCGCCTTGCACGCGAATGAAATCGACGTTCTGGGGGACATCGGGTCGGCCGTACACGGTCGAGTACGCAATCATGGAGGTGAACACGATGGTGACGAACGAGATCAGCCCGAATGTCATTGCCTGTTCGATGTTCGCCATGCGCCACCAGCCGCGCCAGCGCACGAGGTTCTCAGGCGTCGGTTCGAACCGGTATCCACCGCCGACATGCGCCGCGCCCTCTTCGCCCGTCACCGGGCTCACCAGCCTGGGCACATATGCACCCATGCCGAATCCCTTGTCGCGAATCCAGTTGCTCTGACAGAGATTCTGTCCGCCGCCGGCGCCCGCGAAGGCGAAGGCGCCCATCACGAGCGCAAAGCCGAGTTCCGGCGGGATTCCGGCAGGCTGCAACATGCCGCTCGGCAGCTGTGACCAGGCATCGCGCGAAATCACGAAGATGACGGCAATGAGCACGAAGACCAGGACCGCGGCCACTTTGAGAAACTGCACCCGCTCCAGCAGGATGTAGACGACGGGCGCAAGGGTCAGCGCGGCACCGATGACGAGCAGCATGGCGATGGCGATGACGACTGCGTTGCCGCCAACCAGGTACGTGAGCATCGTGGCCGAAGAACTCGCCCACCCCGGCCAGAGGTTCGCGAAGTACACCATGATCGCGAATACCAGGCCCCAGTGTTTCCACAGTCGCGAGAAGCCGGTCAGCGCCGTTTCGCCCGTGGCCAGCGTGTAGCGCTCGATCTCCATATTGATGAACCACTGCGTCGCAATGCCGATCGCAGCGCCCCACAGAAGCACGAGGCCCACCTGCGATGCGATGTAGGGCCAGAGAATGAATTCGCCTGAAGCGAGGCCGACACCGGCAGCAATGATGCCGGGACCAATGAGCGGCCAGAGCCGTGAGGGAGGCTCGGGGAGATCGCGGATGGGTAACGGGGGCAGCGAATCGGTGGACATGTCCACACCTTTGTTGTTCTGCGTTGCCCCCAACGTGCGCGCAGTCTACGCGCTTCTGCTGTCCTCAGGACAGCAGCGTGAGCAACGTCGAATGCAGACGGCTGTTGGCCGCGAGCACGGACGTCGTGTGCAGATCCAGTGCCTTGCCCTGCAGGTCGGTGAACTTGCCGCCCGCTGCTTCGACGATCACGGCAAGTGCTGCGATATCGAGAATGTTCACATCGGATTCGATGACGGCTTCGAGCTTGCCGGCGGCAAGCAGGTGATAGTGCAGAAAATCGCCGTAGCCGCGGATGCGGTTGACGCGCGCCACGAGTTCGCCGTACTTCGCCCAGCGCGGACCCGCCGCGAGCGTCTTGAGATTGCCGGCCGACACTGCCGCCGCTTCGATGCTGTCGATGTCGCTGACACGGATCGGCTGGTCGTTCAGCCAGGCACCGACGCCGATCTCGGCGTATGCCAGTTCGCCATACACCGGCGCGGAGGACACGCCGACGATCAGCCGGCCGCGATGCATGAGCGCGATCTGCGTGGAAAAGAACGGGTATTCGCGTACGAATGCCTTGGTGCCGTCGATCGGATCGACCAGCCACAGGTACTCGGCGTCGAGGGCGCTCTGACCTGTCTCTTCGCCATAGAAGCCGTGCTCGGGAAAACGTGCGCCGATGAGGTCGCGGATCGTCTTTTCGGTTTCGACGTCGGCCTGCGTCACAGGCGACTTGTCGGCCTTGATCACGACATCGAGATTGCGCTGGTAGTAACGACGGATGACGACGGCGGCGGCGTTCGCGGCGTCGAGCGCGGTGGCGAGAAAAGGTGAATGCATGGCGGTAGCGTAACTTGCGAAAAGCCTGGTCGTGAACATGCGCGGGACGATCGGCGAATCGTGACCGCAGAATTCCCGCACGGAATATACCGGCAGCTAACGGGTATCGCTCGCCTGATTGTGTTTCCTGAGCAACGTCCGGCAGGGGCGGACTTGCGGCGAATCACAATGGCACAGCCTGCCATGTTGCTCCAGAGTCACATCCGCGCCGGCGCTGCCGGCAAATTTCACCGACGCAGGGAGAACCGATATGCATCCAGAGAAAATGCCCTTCAGGCTGCTCTCGGCCGCATCGCTGGCACTGGTTGCCAGCCATGCCGTCCTGGCCCAGACCGTGCCGCCCGAGGACAAAAATGTTCTCGAGCAGATTGTCGTCACCGGTACGCGCGTGGAGAACCGCTCGGCGCTCGACACCGCTGTTCCCGTGGACGTAGTCACTGCCGAAGCGCTGGAAAATGTCGGCACCGTCGAAGTGAACCAGGCGCTGTCCGTGCTGCTGCCGTCGTTCAACTTTCCGCGCCCCGGTCTTGCCGACGGCACGGATACCATCCGACCAGCGACGCTGCGCGGCCTCTCGCCCGACCAGACGCTGGTACTCGTCAACAGCAAGCGCCGTCATTCGGCATCGCTGGTGAACGTGAACGGCACCATCGGCCGCGGCGCCTCGGCCGTGGACATGAACACGATTCCCAACTCGATGGTGAAATCCATCGAAGTGCTGCGCGACGGCGCCTCGGCGCAATACGGTTCCGACGCCATCGCCGGCGTGATCAA
>CAYWHG010000043.1:0-22502 GCA_964457865.1 uncultured Steroidobacter sp. | reverse complement strand
TGCGCGACGGCGCCTCGGCGCAATACGGTTCCGACGCCATCGCCGGCGTGATCAACCTGCGACTGCGCGACGACAACGACGGCGGCGCAGCCAGCCTGCAGTACGGCACGCGTGAATCCAGCTACGAAGTGCCGACCGCCCCGGCACCCACTGGCGCGAACTGGTCCGTACCGTTCAACCAGGCGAAGCGCGACGTCTCCGACGGCGAGACGCTGGTGGTTTCGGCATGGAAGGGCCTGGCGCTCGGCGCGGATGGCTTTCTCACCATCGGCGCCGAATACAAGGACCAGGAACGCACGGAACGCGGTGGCTTCGACTCGCGCCAGCAGTATCCGCTGGTCGGCGGTGCCTTCGATCCGCGCGAAGCGTCCATCAATCGCTGGAACGCCTGGTACGGCGAACCCGACATGGATCAGAAGACGGTGTTCGTGAACGCGGGCTATGACTTCGGCAATAGCGCGCAACTCTACGGCTGGGCCAGCTGGCAGGATCGCGATGTCGTTTCCGGCGGCTTCTTCCGCCGCGCGCTCGACGATCGCAATGTCATCGAGATCTATCCGGACGGTTTCCTGCCGCTGATCTCCCCGGAAGTCACCGACTACTCCGGCGCCTTTGGCGTGAAGTGGGCCTTGGGCGACTGGGACATGGACACGTCCATCGTCTACGGCGACAACAAGATGGAATTCACCATCGAGAACACGCTCAACCGTTCGCTCGGCCCGGCGAGCAAGACGACCTTCGATGCCGGCGGTTTCGAGTACGACCAGATTGTCTTCAACTTTTCGGGCGTGAGCGGCTTCGATGTCGGCCTCGCCTCGCCGCTGAACGTGGCGCTCGGCGTCGAAGCCCGGCAGGAGGGTTATCAGATCTTCGCCGGCGAGCCGGACTCGTATCGCAACGGCGGCGTGCTGCTGCCCAATGGCACTCCCACCGCTTCCGGCTCGCAGGTGTTCGCGGGATTCCGTCCCGAAAACGAAGTCGATACCAACCGCGAAGCCTACGGCGTGTACATCGATCTCGAAGCGAACATCACCGACAAGTTCCTGGCGTCAGCGGCGGTCCGTGGCGAGCACTACTCCGATTTCGGCGAGAACTTCTCCGGCAAGCTGTCGGGACGCTACAACTTCACCGACGCATTCGCATTGCGCGCCTCGGTCCAGAACGGCTTTCGTGCGCCATCGCTGCAACAGCAGTACTTCGCCACGACCTCGACCAACTTCATCGGTGGCATACCCTTCGACGTGACGACCTTCCCGGTGTCGGATCCGATCGCCGTGGCGCTCGGCGCCCAGCCGCTGGATGCGGAAGAGTCGTTGAACTACTCGATCGGCGCCGTGTTCCGGTTAGACAATCTCAGCCTGACGATCGACTACTACAAGATCGACATCGACGACCGCATCGTGCTGTCCGAGAACCTGACACAGCAGAACGTCCGCGACTATCTGCAGACGCTCGGCTTCATCGGCAGCGGCGGCGGACGCTTCTTCATCAACGGCGTCGACACCGAAACGGAAGGCGTGGACGTGGTACTGAACTATCCGTTGAGCACCGAAGCGGGTGCCCGCATCGACCTGACGCTGACGGGTAACTGGAACACGACGGACGTAACGAAGATTCCCGAAACGCAGACGCTGGCGGCACTCAATCCGGCCCCACCGCTGTTCGATCGTTTCAATGTCATGACGATGGAGGACGGCACGCCGGAAACCAAATTCACTTTCAACGTGAACTGGGACTTCCAGCGATTTGGCGCAACCCTGCGCGCCACGCGCTACGGCAAGCTGCTCTCTCCCGATTCCCGCGCTACATACGAGAACGTGGCGGCAGGCACGTTGGTACCGATCGACCAGTGGCTGTCCTCGCAGCTGGTGATGGATCTGGAAGGCCGCATCTCCTTCACCGACAACATCAAGTTCGCGCTCGGTGCCGAGAACGTGTTCGACGAATATCCCGACCCGGTACCGATCGTGTTGAATTCCACCGGCAACGCACCGTTCTCGAACTACGCACCCTACGGCCGTGCCGGACGGTTCATCTATGGACGGCTGATCGTGGATTTCTGAAAAAGGGGCTACTGGACTGCTGGGCGCTGGGCTGCTGGCCAGAGCAAGAACGAATCGCGCCGAGACTGCTTTTCCGGCCAGTA
Source organism: uncultured Steroidobacter sp. (assembly GCA_964457865.1). Taxonomy (GTDB): domain Bacteria; phylum Pseudomonadota; class Gammaproteobacteria; order Steroidobacterales; family Steroidobacteraceae; genus Steroidobacter. The sequence goes on along the minus strand of CAYWHG010000043.1, from coordinate 20,356 downwards.
GCCCGGCAGTCCAGTAGCCAGCAGCCCGCGCGTCTTCGCGCGCTTGACACCTCCCGGGCCGGTCCGTACCGTGCCGGCCCGTCAGGTGAGCGCCCGAACATGGGCGCGAACGTGAAGCCGGTGACCTCTGTCCGCAGAGCATTCCGGCGCTGCCCCCGCAACGGTAGTCGAGCCCAATCGATATCAGGAAGACGCAGGTCTCCAGCCACTGTGCCGCAAGGCATGGGAAGGCGATACCGACCGAACCCGGAAACAGATCCCGGTTCACTCGAAAGCCCGGAGACCGGCCTGACGCACGATCGCCCATCTGACAAGTCGGACCGGGCGATCGGTACCGGCGTCGCGGCGGGCGATCAGGAGTACATGCGGCCCGTGTCGCCTGCTCTCCCACTCAACCACGCACGCAGTTCATAAAACGCATCTGGCCATGCGGGCGTGCATGGGGAGAGGATTGTCATGAGTCGTCGTCAACCGTTTACCGCCGTCGCGCTTGCGTGCGCGGTACCGTTCAGCTCCATCGCTGCAAGTCCGGAGCCGGTGTCCGAAGTCGTCGTCACGGCGGCACGCATCGCACAGCCGCTGGCCGACGTGATTGGCTCCGTCACGGTGCTGACGCGCGACGAAATCCAGCGCCGCCAGGTACAGTCGGTGCAGGATCTGTTGCGCGGCGAGGCCGGCATCAGCATCGCCAACAACGGCGGCCTCGGCAAACTCAGCTCCATGTTCATTCGCGGCACCGATGCGGATCAGATCCTGGTGCTGGTGAATGGCGTGCGCGTCGGCTCGACCACGGCGGGTACCACGCGCATCGAATTCATTCCCGTCGATCAGATCGAGCGTATCGAGATCGTGCGCGGTCCGCGTTCGAGCCTCTACGGCGCCGACGCGATCGGCGGCGTGATCCAGATCTTCACGCGCGACGCCGAAGGACCGGCGGTGTCCGTCGGCGGCGGCTCGCACGAAACCTACAACACCAGCGCCAGCTTCGGGCTCAAAGGCGAAAGCGCCTGGCTGAGCGTCTCCGGCAACTACATCGAATCGCAGGGTTTCAACTCGTGTCGTCCCTCGCCTCTCGGCCCGTTCGGCTACACCGGTGGTTGCTTCGCCGACGAACCCGACGACGACGGCTATCGCAATGCCTCCGGTTCGCTGCGCACCGGCTATCGCTGGGGCGAGACGGCGGAAATCGAAGCCAATGTGCTGTATGCCTCGGGCCACACCGAATACGACGGCAGCTACACCAACGAAACCGACTTCACCGAGGCCGTCTATGCGCTCAAGGGCAAGGTCGCTGCCGCCTCGAACTGGGATCTGACGTTGCAACTCGGCCTGAGCCAGGACGACTCCGACGATTTCTCGAACGGCACTTATCGCAGCACGATCGATACCGAGCGGCGCAATGCGAGCCTGCAGTCGGACTGGACCGTCGCCGCCGGCCAGGTGCTGACACTCGGCGTCGACTATCTCGACGACCGCGTCGACAGCACCACGCTCTACGACGAAACCTCGCGCGACAACACGGGTGTGTTCGGCCAGTACGCCGGCCGCTTCGGCGATCATCAGCTGCTCGCCTCCGTGCGCAGCGACGACAACGAGCAGTTCGGCAATCACACCACCGGCGGCCTCGGCTGGAAATGGTTCGCCGAAGACTACCTCGCGTTCTCCGTCGCCTGGGGCACGGCATTCCTCGCGCCGAGCTTCAACGACCTGTATTACCCGGGGTACAGCAATCCCGACCTGAAGCCGGAGGAATCGGACAGCGTCGAGTTCGGCATCAGCGGCACGGCGGCGAATACCACCTGGTCGGTGTCGGCCTTCGAAACCAATGTCGACGACCTGATTGCATTCGACTCCGCCACCTTCACGCCGCAGAACATCAGCGAAGCACGCATCCGCGGCGTCGAAGCACAGGCCCGCACGCAACTCGAGCGCTGGACCTTCGGCGCCACCTACACGCATCTCGATCCGCGCAACCGCGAGTCGCACAACCTGCTGCCGCGGCGCCCGGAAGATGCCGGACGCCTCGACATCGGTTACGGCACGGATGTGTTCTCGATCGGCACGACCGTGAACCTGGTCGGCGCGCGCTACGATGACGTCGCGAACATGACGAAGCTCGACAGCTACACCACCGTCGATCTCGTTGCCGAACTGCGCTTCGGCGCCGGCTGGTCGGTGCAGGGCAGGATCGCGAATGCGTTCGACGAAGACTACGAGACGGCCGCGTACTACTACCAGGACGGGCGGTCGTACTTCGTGACACTGGGATATCAGCCGCAGTGAACTGAGTCAGACTTGTAACGGCGTTTTCCGCCCCCTCCTCCGCTTGCGGGGGAGGGTTGGGGTGGTGGCTCCAGCGCATCTGGTTGCGACACCAGAACCCATCTCAAAATTGAATCCGGTGTTTTGTTCCGTTCACTCTGAGTTTGTCGAAGGGTTCTTTTTCCGGAAAAAAACTACGAAGCAAGATCGTTTCGACCCTTCGGCAAGCTCAGGACTCAACGCGAACGGATCTCTTTGCGATAGGTTCTATTCCCTGCGCAGCGATTGCAGGCTCACGAGCACGACATCGTTGCTGCGCATCGGGACATCCACTCTGTATTCGCCGCTTGCTTCGATCGTGATCGTCCGATCGGTTTCCGGCACATCCTTCGTCAACGCACGCAGTTCGTTCAACTGCGTTGCGCTCAGTGATGCCGGAGAACCCATCTCGATATAGGCCGAATAGGCATCGTTGGCGCGAAATCCCGTGCGCCTCACCTGCAGCCGATACTCGCCTGCTTCCATGTGCCTGAAAGTCAGTCGCGCGGTCGGCGCTTCGGTGTTGGGAACGATCTTCGTGAAGAACGGCCGGTTGCTCACCTTCTGATCCGGCTGTTGCCATTCCCAGATCAGCGCAGCCGTACGAACACCGTCGGTCGCCAGCATCGACTCCGTATCTGTCGATGGAATCTCCTTGCCGCGCAGCTCGTTGAGATATTTGTAGGCGAAGAACCCCGGCTTGCGGATGCCTTCGCGGTTGATCAGCCCGAAGCCGCCATGAAATGGCGTCGGCGGCGGACCCGGCTCCTCGAACAGATCGGTATAGGCCCAGTAGCTCATGCCCTGCACCAAGCCTTGCGTGGCCTTGAGCTTGCTCAGAATGTAGGGCGCACTGATGTACGAGTCATGCACGGCGTCGCGCGGCGTGTAGCTCGTGCTCCATTCGGTGAAGTACAACGGCAGCGATGGAAATGGCGACTGACTGATCTGCTGTCGCACGCGCCTCACGTCACCCACGATGGCATCCGGCGACGGCGAGAGCTTCGTGTCGCTCTCTCCCTTCTCATCGAGAAACCCATGGTCGACGCCGTAGGTGTGAGTCGTGACGAAATCCACCGGGGTACTGGTTCTGCGAGCGTGCTCCAGGAACTCAGGCACCCACGCGGCTCCCGCGGTCGACGGCCCACCGACCTGCAGTGTCGGATCGATCGCCTTGATCGTGCGCGCAGTCGCCGTGTAGAGATCGAAGTAGGCTTGTCTGTCGGCCCGCTCCCAGAAGCCGTCGAGATTGGGCTCGTTCCAGACCTCGAAGTACCAGTGCCGCACCTCGGCAACACCGTAGCGATCGCACACGTGCCGGACGAATGCATCGACCAGATCGCGCCAGGGTTCGAGCCGCGGATGCGAGGTATTACCCTTCCAGTAGAAAATCGTCTGTCCGGTCGTGGCCATCGCCTGAGGCGTGAATCCGAGTTCGACGAAAGGCCGGATGCCCTTCGCCAGCAGGTCGTCATACAGCTGATCGATCTTCGTCCAGTCGTACACGATGCGACCGTCGACGATCCGCACGGTGCCGAGCACGTCATGAAAGATGTCGTGGAAACGCAGGTAGCGGAAGCCCGGTTCATCGACCGCCAGCTTCAAATGCGCCTGGGTGTCAGGCCGGATCAGCGTGCCGGGATAGTCCGCACCGACGGACAGATTGAAGAAGCGGTCCACGGGACGGCCCGCTTGCGACAGATCGATCGTGATGTCGCGGCGATCGGCAGCGGACGCGAAGTGGCACAGTACGCCAGCGAGGGCGAACACGATGCACCCCGGATTCAATTGACGCATCGTGTTTCTCCGGCCGCTATTCCACCGCGTAGACCGCATACGAGTGCGGCTGGATCTGCAGCACCGAGTCGGATCGCGACGGGAGCTTCGAACCTCGGGGATTCGCGGGAACTGCGGCCAGCGGGACCCCCTGACCCGTGACCAGGTTGCGCAGCTTTCCGCCGCTGCCTGCGACGGAGACCGTCACTTTTGCCTCTTCATCGCGATACGACTGCACGATGAAGGTGTTGTTGTCGTAGGCGAACAGGCTCACGCGGTCCGGCGCATCGATGCGCACCGGGAAGTTCTCCTGCAGGTAGCTCTTGATGACCAGCGTCACCGGTTGCGGCAACCGGTACAGATCGCCGGGATTGTCCGGCACGTTGAGCACATAGAAGATGCCGCGCGAATAGCGGTTCATCAGCAGGATCGGGAATCCCTTCGACTGCGCCACGCCGCGGATCAGCACCCAGGAATCGTTTGTGAAAAAGCGGATCTCCGGAAACAGGATCGCGGCATTGTCTGGACGATGGTTGAGACTCGTGCCATTGCCGGCCCCGTAACCATTCAGGAATTCCCGAATCGCGACGCGGCGCTCGGTGACCTCCAGTTCAGCGATGTCTTCGATGCCCCTGCCCTGCAGCGCGCGGAACAATCCCGAAGTCACCACGACGTTGCCGCCCGACGCCAGTTTGCGCTTGATGCGACTCACGATCTGCGGATCCTGCTTCGCGCTCTCGGTCAGCAGCACGACGTCGGCATCGTCAGGAAACACCGGCATCAGCTCGATCGGGATACCGAGATTGCCGAGGTAGTTGTGCAGGAAGTCTTCGCCGCTCGATTGATACGGTTTGTAGCTCGCAAGGCCGATCGGCTTGCCGAGCTTGCCGAGGAAGGCATCGACCTGTTCAAGCGAATAGCCCGCGGCGCGTCCCCAGTTCGGCTTGTCGCCCGCGCCTCGCAGCATCTCATCCCAGCGAAAACTCGTCGGCTTGCCCTGCCACCGTTCACGCGCGCCGGGTTCGACAGCCTTCGGCGAAGCCATGTCCGTCCAGTTGAACAGCGTGATCTCCGGCGCCTTCGCGAACATTGTGTTCCACAGCTGCTCCGCGTACCGATCGATGTAGCGCGTGCTGAACGTATCGACCCAGCCGCCGCCATTGCCGCCGTTCGGGCGGATGTTGTCGAAATAGCGGAAGGTCAGGTAACCCTGGTACTGCTGCAATAACTGGTCGGTGATATCTGGATCGCGCGTCTCGGTACCCGTGTAGATGCCGTCGAACATCTTCGCTTCAACGTCGAGGTCGTAGCCGAGCGCCTGGAAGTGCTCGTACCAGTTCGGATACTTGATGACCACTTTCACTTTGGGATTGATCGCCTTCGCCGGCCTGATCACCAGGTTCTCGGCGACTTCGCGCATCTTCTCCAGCCTGTACTGCGTCCAGCTGCGCGTACCCTTCGCCGCGATGTCCGCGTCGCTCTTGCTGGTATAGAAGAAGAAATCGTCGAGGATGATTTCGTCGAAGTGCCGCGCCGCGAGTTCAACAGCGCGCTGACACTCGGCGCGATCCTCGGGGTTCTCGTAGTCGAACGTCCCGAACTGGCCACCCTGCCCGCCTTTCGCCAGCGTCAGTCCGCCCGCGACCTTCACGCCCTTGCGCTCGAAGAACCGCTTGATGTCGACGAGGATCTTTTCGTCGAGAAACAGATGATCCCGATAGGCTTCGAGATAGACCTTGTCGAACTTCACCTGGCTCGCGGCACGTTCGTACTGCGCGGCCAGCGCCTGCGAATCGCCGAGCTGATGCTGCGCGGTGCTGGCGACGATGTAGATGGCGACGTCGAAGTTCTGATAGTGGCCCGCACTGACAGGTGCACACAGCAGCAGTGCCAGCAGGGCCGGGGCAATCGTACGCGGGATCATGCAGGACTCACTCCGCCGGCGGCGCTTCGAAATTGAACTCGTGCTGTTCGCCGTTGAAGTCGACGACGACCCGCAGTGCCTTCTCCTCCTTGCGCGAGAACTTGATCTTTTCCGTCACGAGCTGCCCGCCCGTCGCCGTGCCGGGCTCCACCGAGAGGGCCTGCAGGATGCCTGCCTGCAGCGCTTCAACTTGTTTTCGCACCGCTGGACTTTCTTCCACGTCGCCGGGACGACGCACCTGCTGTTCCGTCAGCGTGCCACCGATCGGATTGCTGGCCCCGGTGATGCCGGAAACGTCGAGTTCGCCGGTCCGGCTCGTCGAAGTCTGCGGCCGGCTGTAGTTGGAGGATTGGTGCATCGCCCGGTTGCCAGAACGTTTCTCGCCGCGCGCCTCCGCGATCAGCGCATCGAGCGACATCACCGGTACCGTCTTGCCAGCGGCAGTAAAGACGTGAACATCCTCCGCGCGTAGCGGCACGGCCTGCGGCGTCGGATTGAGCGCGACGACTTTCAGCACCAGCCGCCCGCCGACGAGGACCGGATCGGTCATGATGCTGACGACGCCCGTGTCGCGTGTCGACTTCAGACCAATCGACGCGGTCTGACTCGTCGCCGTTGCAGCCGACGACTGCGCAGCGACTGCAAGCAATGACGCGAGAAGAAGAACAGAACCCTTGCAGCCGTTTTTCATGGCCATCCTCCTTCACACGTCGGTGCAATTGCTCATTCAGATACGACTTGCGCGCGCTTCAGGGGCGCAGCCATCGGGGCATGACAACCCTCCCTCACACCGGCTGCGCTCGACAGTTCCGCGCGATGAACTGACCCTGCGTCGGCATGGCTTCCGCCGTCTTGCGGATGGTGATGCGCATCGCCTTGAGATGACGCCGCACTTCTTCCAACGGCAATCCGTCAGCCAGCGGATCGTAGGAACGCGGCACAATGCCCTGCCCGATCATCACGGCCAGCCAGCTCGGATCCTGAAATAGATCCTGGAACGGTGCGATCAGCCGGCCGCTGGCGCGGAACTGTTCGAGCCGGTAGCTCAGGGTGTCCGGAATGCTCATCGTGCGCACGTGGTCCCAGAACGGCGTGTCGTTGCGCTCAGTGGCGTTGTAATGCAATACCAGGAAGTCGCGGATGCGCTCGTACTCGAGATTGCCTTGGCGGTTGTATTCGTCGGCCAGCAACGGATCGCAACTGCGATCCGGAAACAGCCGCAGCAGCTTGGTGATACCCGTCTGGATCAGATGGATGCTGGTCGATTCCAGCGGCTCCATGAAACCGCTCGCGAGCCCGAGGGCAATACAGTTCTTGTTCCAGAACTTGCGCCGCCGGCCGGCGGCGAACTTCAGCGGCCACGGATCCTTGACCGATGGCCCGTCGAGATGGGCCATCAGCGTATCGATCGCCTGCTGATCGCTGATCTGCTGACTGCAGTAGACGTAACCGGTGCCGATGCGATGCTGCAGCGGAATGCGCCACTGCCAGCCGGCCTCCCGCGCCGTCGCGCGCGTGTACGGCGTTTCATCCGAACTGCCGAGGCATTGCGTCGCGACTGCGCGATCGCATGGCAGCCAGTGCGCCCAGCTCTCGAAGCCGCTTCTCAATGCCTGTTCGATCAGCAGGCCACGGAAGCCCGTGCAGTCGATGAACAGATCGCCTTCGAGACGCTCACCGCCATCCAGCATCAATGTCTCGATGAAGCCATCCTCGCCGCGCAGTTGCACATCCGCGATCTTGCGATCGAGCCGCTGCACACCACGGGCCTCGGCATATTCGCGTAGATAGGCGGCATAGAGCGCCGCATCGAAATGGAACGCGTAGGAATATGTCGACATGACCGAGCGCGAATCACCGCTCGGACGCGCAAAGCGACCCAGTTCGGCCGCGACGCTACAGAGCGAATAGTCGGCAAGCGGCGCGTCGTCGCCAAGCGCGCGCAGCCGCAGCCAGTAGTGATGGAAATCGGTCGCATCGAGACTCGATCCATGCCAGCCGAACGGATGGATGTAGCGATGACCGATGCGGGTCCAGTTGCGGAAGTCGATGCCGAGCTTGAACGTGCCCTGGGTACGGCGGACGAATTCGTTCTCATCGAGACCCAGCAGCTGGTTGAACTGGATCAGTACGGGGATCGTCGCCTCGCCGACACCGACCGTGCGAATCTCGCTGGATTCCACCAGGGTGATCTGGGTGTAGCGATCGTGCAGGATCCTGGAAAGCGCCGCCGCACACATCCAGCCGGCGGTGCCACCGCCGGCGATGACGATACGGCGCAGGCGGCGGTCGGATCCGTGGGCCAGTGGTTGCATGCAGGGTTCCGGCAGATCAGCGCGCAGACCAGTTGCGCGCCACGAACTCGCGCAGCGTCGGCATGGCCGCGGCGACATGCTGAATCCGCTCGCGCCGCTGGCGCATGCCGCCGCGCAGCTTGTCGAGTGGAATGTTGTCGATGAGCGGATCGTAACGTCGCGGCAGGATCTCCTGGCCGACGAAGATCGATACCCAGCTCGGCTCCAGGAAGGATTCTTCGCTGTGCAGCACGACCCGGCCGCAGCTGCGGAAGACGTCGATCTTGTGCTGGAGCGTTTCAGGCAGCTTCATGGTGCGTACGTAGTTCCACAACGGCGCGTCGTCTCTCTGCGTCGCGTGGTAGTGCAGGATGATGAAGTCGCGGATGCGCTCGAACTCGTTGATCGAGACGCGGTTGTATTCGTCGATCATGGCCGGATCGAACGAGCGGTCGGGGAACATCTCGACCAGCCGCGCAATGAATGTCTGGATCAGCAGAATGCTGGTCGATTCGAGTGGCTCCATGAAGCCGCCGGCCAAACCCAGCGCGAGACAGTTGCGGTTCCAGAATTTCTTGCGGTGTCCCGGCGTGAACCGCAGCAACCGCGGCTCCATCATCGGCTCGCCGTCCAGATTTTCGAGCAGCGTCGCAGTCGCTTCGTCGTCGCTGATATAGCGGCTGCAATAGACGTGTCCGGTACCGATGCGGTGCTGCAGCGGGATGCGCCATTGCCAGCCCGCCTTGTGCGCGGTTGCTGTCGTGTAGGGGCTGAAATCGCCGCCGCTGCGCGACACCATCGCAACGGCGCGGTCGCACTGCAACCATTGGGACCAGTCGATGTAGCCGGTGTGCAGCGCCTGCTCGATCAACAGGCCGCGAAAGCCGGAGCAGTCGATGAAGAAATCGCCCTCGACACGCTCGCCGTCTTCCAGCGTCAACGCTTCGATAAAGCCATCTGCGCCGCGCAACTGCACGTCGACCACCTTGCCTTCGCGCCGACGCACGCCGCGCGGCTCCGCGTAGTCGCGCAGGTACCGCGCATACAGCGCGGCATCAAAGTGATAGGCGTACTTGTACGCCGACGCTTCGGTCGCATGATCGTGTGCCGGCGGCACGAACTTCAGGGATCGGCCGGCCACGGCAGGCAGGCAGTAGTCATACAGCGAAGTCGGATCGCCGAGCTGTCGCAACTTCAGCCAGTGATGATGCGGCGAGACACCTTCGATGCTGTCGCCGAAATCGCCGAAGTAGTGACTGTGTGCGCTGCCCGGACGCACCCAGTTGCGAAACTCGATGCCGAGCTTGATCGCGCCCTGCGTCTTCATGATGAATTCGCGCTCGTCGAAACCGAGCACCGCGTTCAGATGGCGTACCGGCGGGACCGTGGCCTCACCCACGCCGACCGTGGGAATCTGGTCGGATTCGATCAGTTCGATGTCGGTTTCGAGCGGAGAACCCGGACCGCGGGCGAAGCGCGCGAGGACCGCCGCCGCCATCCATCCGGCCGTCCCTCCGCCGACAATGACAATTTTTCGGATGCGATTGTCTGACATCGGTTGCCATCGTGCCCCAGCACGCGCTGCGCCGCCAGGTGCGACAAAGTGGAGTCTGTGCGCGATCGACCAGGCGCCGACCCATCGAGGTCGGCGCCTGAGTTTCGTCAGAAAGTCGCGCGCACGGCGAAGGCGATACGACGATCCGTATCGGTCCAGCTGTAACGCGGATGCAGGTCTGTGCCGCCAACATCGAGGAAGGTGCGCGTGTTGAGCAGATTCGTGCCCTGCACGCCGATCTTGATGTTGTCAGTAATCGAGTAGAACACGGACGCATCGAGCTGACCGTAGTCCTCCATCCACACCGGGCGCTGGATGTTGGCGGCCGATGTCGTGAGCAGGTACTCCTCACGCCAGTTGTAGGCCACGCGCGCCGAGAGGCCGTACTTCTCGTACATGAGGGCCACGTTGAACGAGTTCGGAGACATGCCTTCGAGCGGCAGCTCCTGATCGTCGGCGCCCGTCACCTGTGCCGGCTCGAGGATGTTGACGGCCGTATTCTTGCCGCCGCTGCTGTCGATGTAGGTGTAGTTGGCCATGAAGCCGAAGCCGCCGAGCCAGCCCGGGAGCATGTCGTAGAACTGCTGGTAGGCAAGTTCCACGCCCTGAACCTTGCCCTTCGAGCCATTCATTTGGCGCGATACGAGGAAGGTCACGGTCTCGCCGCTCGCGGAGGTGTACTCCTCCTCATCGTTGCCAATGAAGATGTAGTCCTTGATGTCCTTGTAGAACACGGCGCCCGTCAGGCTGCCGCCCGGCGCAAAGTACCATTCCAGACTGGCATCGAACTGCGTCGACTTCGTCGGCTCCAGGTGCGGGTTGCCGCCCGAACCGGTCGCCCAGCCCTGCGAGTTGGGCACGTAGTTGTCGTTGAAGTTGAAGCTGAGCGAGGTGTACGGAACCATCTGCGAGAAGCTCGGGCGATAGATCGCCTTGCCCGCCGCAAAGCGCAGCTGCAGATCGTCGGTCAGGAAGAAGCGCAGGTTCAGGGTCGGCAGCACGTCGGTATAGCTGTTGTCCTCGTCGACCGGCGGCAGGGAGGTTCCGCCAGTGGCGAAACGATAGGCCGCGTCGAAGGCTGCGCAGTCCTTGCCCGGCAGCGTGGAATCCGCACAGCCCGCCGGATCGCCGCCCTGCAGTGTTCCGACCGTCATCGCGAGGCCCGCGGCCGTCGTCTCCGTCTTCACCACGCGCACGCCGATGTTGCCGTCGTAACGGCCGATTGCACCGTCGTTCTGGCCGAAGCGCATGACCATGTACGCAGCCGAGGTCTTCTCGGTCTGGTCGTTGACCCCGCCGGTCACATTGTCGCCACCCGGCGTGGCGCTGTCGTAGCTCTCATCCGACAGCGGCGTCCAGCCCCAGTACGACGACTGGGTATTGCGCAGCAGAGCAAACGCATTCTGGTTGCCATTGCCCACCAGTGCCTTGGTCGGCAACCAGCCGACGCCGGGCAGGTTCACGCTGCCGCGGAAGAAGTTGTTGAATCTCACCAGCTGCGTCGCATCGAGCAGGCCGGCGTTGGTATTGCTGCCGAAACCGGGCTCGTTGATGAACACCACGTTGTCGCGTCCCTCCTCCGTCGACATGTCGTTCGGACCCCAGAATTGCTGACTGAGCAGACCCCAGTTCCAGCCTGTCTGGCGCGTCGTCGCATCCTTGTCGGTGCCGCGCACGCCGGCGCGGAAGGACTTCAGGAACGGATTGTCGTCGAACGTGTATTCCACATCGGCGCGCACGGCGATTTCATCGGCCTCGTTGTCTTCGAGGTGATCCATCGCCGCGGCCCACCAGTAGTTGTCCTTCGCATCCTGGCCGACTCCGTTCCACTGCATGAATGGGGTGTCACGCGACAGGTCGAACACCAGCGAGCCTGACGTGTCGTTGGCGCCGGTGTACGCCGTCATGCTGATCTGGCTGGCGGTGGACTCGACGTACTGGATGTCGGCGCTCATCGCCCAGTTGTCGTTGAGCGTGTATTCGACGCGCAACGAGTAGTCGCTGGTCTTCTTGTGCTGCTCGGTGTAACGCGAGTCGGTCATGATGTGGGCATTCGGCACCGTACCGGCCACCAGGACGCCGTTGTCGTCGAACACTGCGTCCGCCGCAGAAAATACCGGCGGGTTGTAGTCACCCAACGCGTACTCGATGTCCTTGGGATCGGCCTTGGCCCGCTGCGCCTGAAACGTCACGACGGTTGCATCATTTGGCTGCCACTGCAGCGCCACGCTGGCAGCGGTGCGTTCCTGTTCCCAGTCGATGCGGCGCCAGCCGATGGAGTTGGGCAGGTAGACCTCGCTACCGTTGATCAAGACCGGATTGCCGTCACCATCGAGCAGCGCTTCATAGCGACCGGTCTGAATGCTGTCGGTGCGGTTGCCGATGTTGCCGATGCTGTACGAAACCAGCGCGCCGATGCGGCCGATGCCCGTATCCCAGGAATCGCTGAACAGCGCATTGCCCGACACGAATCCGTCTTCGAGCAGATCGGCGTAGTTGTAGTCCGCCGAGAAGGCCATGATGCGGTTCGGCGAATCGAACGGCCTGCGCGTCCGCAGATCGACCGTGCCGCCGATGCCGCCTTCGATCATGTCGGCCGAGGGGTTCTTGTAGACATTGATGCTGGCCAGCAGGTCGGCCGACACGTCCTCGAAGCTCAGGCCACGGCCGTTGTTGGCGGAGAACACGTCACGACCGTTGAGTTCGCTGCGCACCCACGACAGGCCGCGAATGAAGACACCGCCGCCTTCGGAAGCCAGGCGAGCCGGGTCGCGATTTTCATTGGTCCGCTGTAGCGTGATGCCGGGGATACGCTGCAGCGCTTCCGAAACGCTGCGATCCGGCAGCGCGCCGATGTCTTGCGCTGTCACAGAATCGACAATTTGCTCGGACTCCTGCTTGATCTGCTGGGCTGATTCGAGGCTCTGGCGAATGCCCATGACGATCACTTCTTCCAGCTCACCGGACTTCGCCGAGTTCTCGGCGGCCGATGCGGAGGTCACCAGCAGGCAGGTTCCCACTGTGACCGACAACCCTCCGCGTAAGACCTGCCGAACGGCAGCTGCCACGCTGCGTTCAGTTTCAGCACTTGCCGACTTCCGCACGCCCATATCGCATCCCCCATACAGAATTATTCGTGAATCAGGGGGATATGACAGGCCAGCGTCTGCTCGACCACGCCACAATTCGACATCCCCCAGCTCTCGCCGTACCGGCCCGATGGCTCACAAACGCCTCGGGCCGCGCTTAATGATAACGCTAACAGAATAACTCCAACAGATGTCCAGCGCTAGCCACTTCGTGGATTTTTAAGTCCGTTGACCTTACAAGGGATAACAGCTCAATTCGTGCGCCGCAAAAGATAGCGATGGCCGCCTTGGGCGAAGAAGCTCAGCGATCCATTCGCGCCCAAAACCTGCATCCATGCGCCGTCGGCAGCATCCACCAGCGAATAGCGCTCGGCATCGCGCAAGCGCAGCGTCAGCAGTGCCGCTCGATTTGCTTGCACGGTCGCCTCGTGCAACTCGCCGCGGCGCCACTGCAGATCAATCGTGACATCGCCGCGCGCCCGCAGCCCGGTCACGGCACCATCCGGCCAGGCCGCCGGCAGCGCGGGCAGCAGATGGATCTCGTCGTGCTGACTTTGCAACAGCATCTCGGCAACGCCTGCGGTCGCGCCAAAGTTGCCGTCGATCTGGAACGGCGGATGGTTATCAAAGAGGTTAGGCAGCGTGCTGCCGCTCAATTGCTCGCCCAGCAGCTTGTGCGCGCGATCGCCCTCGCGCAGGCGCGCCCAGAAATTGATCTTCCACGCCTTGCTCCAGCCGGTGCCGCCGTCGCCACGCGCTTCCAGCGAAACGCGCGCTGCTGCCGCGATGTCGGGCGTCGCATCGAGCGAGATCTGGCGGCCGGGATGCAGCGCGAAGAGATGCGAGACGTGGCGATGATCGTTGCTGCGTTCGTCGAGATCCTGCTTCCATTCCTGCAGTTGGCCCCAGGAGCCGATGCGGATTCCCGTGTCGAGCTTCTGCAGCGCCGCATTCACCTGCCTGCCGAACGCAGCGTCGCCGACCCGCGGCGCGGCTTCGGCCACGTTGCGCAACAGATCAAGAACGATCTGCTGCGACATGGCCGCACCGGCAGTAAACGGCCCGTGCTCCGGCGAATAGCTGGGTGACACCACCAGAGACCCATCACGCGGATCGACATGCAGCGCATCGAGCCAGAACTGCGCCGCGCCTTTCATGACGGGCCAGGCGCGCTGGCGCAGGAAGCGTTCGTCGCGCGTGAAGCGATAGTGCTCGTAGTAGTGCTGCGCCAGCCACGCGCCCGCCTCCGGCTGCCAGAACGCCGTCGGCCAGTCGATGACGCCCGTGAATCCCCAGACATTCGTGTTGAGGAACAGCGTCCAGCCGCGCGCTCCGACGATCTGTCGTGCCGCACGCTGGCCGGGCGGCACCAGGCTGTCGATGAAATCGAACAGCGGCGGCGTGGTCTCGGCGAGATTGGCGATCTCCGCCGGCCAGTAGTTCATCTGCAAGTTGATGTTGACGTGGTAGTCCGCGTTCCATGGTGGCGTGGTCGACTGGTTCCACACGCCCTGCAGGTTGGCCGGCAGGGATCCGGCGCGCGACGAGGCGATCAGCAGGTAGCGTCCGTACTGGAAATACAGACGTTCGAGTGCACGGTCAGCAGCCAGGTTGCCGCTGCCGTACTGCGCCAGGAGGCGATCCGTCGGCAGATCGCTTGTCGCGGCGGGGAGATCGAAGGCAACGCGATCGAACAGGGCGCGATAGTCATCGACGTGTCGTTGCCGTAGCGCCGGCCAGCTCAGCGCGATGGCGCGATCGAGGCGCGCATTCAGCGCCGCGCGCGGATCCGCGCCGCGATAGTCGGGGTAGTGCGCGCGATAATCGGTACCGGCGGCCAGCAGTATTTCGACGGCGTCGGCGGCGACGACGCGGACCTTGTCGCTTTCGCGCCGGCATCGTCCGCCGATCGCACGGATCTGCGCCGCGGCCGCATAACGCAGGCCGTTGTCCTTCAATGCGCCTTGTATCGCCAGACGACAGTCGCGCACGCTCGTCTGACGTGTGCGGTTGTCGGGCACAGCGAAGCCGACGTCGACATCGATCTGTCCGGGGCGGTCTGCCGCGATGCGCAGCGCGATCACGCCGTCCGGATAAGAGGCGAAATATTCGCGCGTGTAGCGCACGGCATCACCTTCGTAGCTCACGAAGGCGATGGCAGTGTCGAGGTCGAGTTCGCGCCGATAGTCGCGAACCGGCGCCGCGCCGGGGAATTCCAGCTGCAGATCACCGAACGTCTGATAGTCGCCGTAGCCGACGATCTTGCGGCCGAGGCGCGCAGCAACCGCTTCGGGTTCGAGACGGGAGTCACGATCGAGCGTGGTGACCACTTCGCGCAGGGCCTGCGAATGCGGTCGCGCGGGAATGCCGGCGTCGTAGCCCTTCGCGGCGCCCGGACCGCCGGTCCATAGCGTCTTCTCATTGAACTGGATGCGGTCCATCGCGACGCCGCCAAAGATCATTGCGCCCATGGCGCCGTTGCCGATGGGCAGCGCTTCGCGCTCCCAGTCCGCGGCCGGCGCGTCGTAGTTCAGCCGCAGCGGGGCTGGATCGGCCTGCACCTGCGCGCCGGACACCGCCCACAGGATCCAGACCACGCAGTTGACTGAGCATCGGGTCATGGGACTCATACTCTCGCGGCTGCGGTGAGAGACCTGAGGAGAGCCGCAAAGACCGCAAAAAAGATGAAAAAACGGAACTCAGTTGTTCTGGAACCTTTACCTCTTTTAGGCGGTCTTTGCGGCTCTCTTTCGCGGCCCTTCTCTCCGGCTCATCCCTTCCGCCGCATCTCCGTGAACAGCTTGTCCAGTGCGCGGCCGAGTTCTTCGACGGTGTTGGGCTTGAGGATCAGTTCGCGGATGCCGCTGTTGCGCGCGGTTTCCTTGTCCTCCGGGCGCACGTAGCCGGTGGTCAGGACGATCGGCACATCGGGACGCAGCTTCAGCAGGGCGCGTGAGAGATTGAAGCCCGACATGCCGGGCATGGACAGATCGGTGACGACGACGTCGAACGATTGCGGCGCATCCGTGAACGCCTGCAATGCCTGCGCCGGATCGGAGAAGCCGCTGACCCGGTAGCCCATGCGTTCGAGCACGCGCTGGCCGAGGAACACCAGCGATTCCTCGTCGTCGATGTACATGACGTGTTCGCCGCTGCCGGCGGCGGGGGTCTGCGGCTCGCTTTGCGGCGCGGCCACGTCGGCAGTAGCCGCGGGCAGGTAGATACGGAATGTCGTGCCCTTGTCCGGCTGGCTGTAAGCCGTCACCGCCCCGGAATGCGCGCGCACGATGCCGTGCACCACCGACAGGCCGAGGCCCGTGCCCTGACCCGGCGGCTTGGTCGTGAAGAAGGGATCGAAGACGCGCTCCAGCGTCGCGCGATCCATGCCGCAGCCGTTGTCGCTGACCGTGATGCGCGCGTAGCGGCCGACCTTCAGATCGGCCGTGACGACTTCATCCGCATGAATCGTCGCGGCATCGACCGTCACTTCGAGCTGACCATCGGCGTCGCCGATGGCATGGGCCGCATTGGTGGCCAGATTCATGATGATCTGATGAACCTGCGTCACATCGACCGACACCGGCGGCACGTCGGCACGGAAGACCGGCACGATGCGGATCATGGCCGGCAGCGTCGCACGCAGCAGTTTGAGCGCCTCTTCCACCACCGGCTGCAGGTCGACCACTTCGCGATGGGATTCGCCCTGCCGGCCGAAGGACAGGATCTGGCGCACCAGTTCCGTGGCGCGCGTCGCAGCGCGATCGACCTCGCCGAGACTCGTCTGCACCGGATGTTCTTCGGCCAGATCGGCGATGGCGAGCCGCGTGTTGCCGCGGATCGCCAGCAGCAGGTTGTTGAAGTCATGCGCGATGCCGCCGGACAACGTGCCCAGCGCTTCCAGTTTCTGCGAATGGAGCTGCAGGCGTTCCGCGCGTTTGCGCGCCGTGATGTCCGTCAGGTATCCGTGCCATACCATGGCGCCGCCCTCTTCCGGTCGCGGCATGATCGTGCTCTCGACCCAGATCTCGCCGCGTTCCGGATGCTGCACGCGAAATTCCATGTGCCACGGGCCCAGCGTACGCCGCGATTGTGCGAACGAGTCGTGCAACTGCTGCAGGTCGTCGGGATGCACCCGTTCGCGGATGCGGCCGCCATCGGCCTCGAGCACGGCGGCGTCGAAACCGTAGATGTCGCGGATCTTTTCCGGAACGAACGGAAACGTGAGGTGACCCTCGGCGTCGATGCGCAGCGAATAGAGCACGCCCGGCGCCGCCGTGGCGATGGTCGTGAAGCGGTCGCGCTCGATCCGCAGGCTTTCGCGCAGCTCGTGTTCTTCGTGCAGATCGAAGTTGGCGCCGCACCAGCGCACGATGTCACCCGCAGCATTGCGGATGGGAACGGCCCGCGCCTTGAACCAGCGGTACTGGCCGTTCCAGGCGCGGATACGGCTGTCGGCCGTATAGGCAAAGCCCGTCTCGACACAGCGGATCCAGTTCTCCATGACCTGCGAACGCTCGTCGGGATGAAAGCATTCGAGCCAGCGGCCGTTTGCCAGCAGCTCGGCCTCCGGGTAGCCGGTGTACTCGGTCCAGCGCCAGTTCAGAAAGTCGGGACGGCCCTGTCGGTCGCAGGTGAAGACGAGTTGCGGCAGCGAATCGGCGAGCTGGCGGAATCTGTGCTCGGATTCTCGCAAGGCCGCTTCCGCGTGCTTGCGCTGCGTGATGTCCTCGGCGATGCCGATCACGCGCACCGACCGGCCGCTGGCATCGCAGATGCGCTTGCCGTGATCGAAGATCCAGCGCACGTCGCCGTCCGGACGGACGATGCGAAACTCGATCTGGTAGGTCTCGGCGTTCGTGCCGTTCAGCCAGTGCTCGTAACGATCGGCGATGACGGGGCGATCATCCGGGTGGATGCAGTCGATCCACAGGCGATGCCGCGCATACAGCTCGCTTGCCGGGCGACCCCACACCCGCTCGAACGACGGACTGGCAAACACCACATTCTCTTCCGGATGCAGGTCGTAGACCCAGATGATGTGGCTGCTCATGGACGCGAACTGGGTGAACAGTTCGCCGAACGACGTGGCTTGGATTTGTGCTTGCCCGCTCACTCATGCTCCCGGCCCGGCGCGCTGCGTCACATGATGACGGCTGTCGTAAAAATGCGCACCCTTCATCGCAGCATGCCGACCGGGCGGACAGCGTAGAAGCCGCAAATGCCGCAATCCGTGCCGGACAAGAAAAACGGGGCTCGGGTAAGAACGAAACTGCTTTTTCTCTGGCCGGGCCCTGTCCCGAGCCCCGCATCCGGCTCTCCCTGCTCCAGTGCGTTAAGTGAGTGCCATTGAGCTGATGCCGGCCCATCAGCCTTCACAGGCTCGGGTTACTGAACCCCGCGGATCTTCGCCCAGAGTTCGCGCAGCGGATTGCTGCGCGTGCGCGGCATCGCGACGCTGCGCTTCGGCATCGCCGGATGCGAGCCGCGGGCCCAGACCGCCTGCTGACCGGTATCGGTCGGCGTGAATTCCACGATCTGCAGGTCCGGCGCTTCGAGCTGGCGGAGCTGTTCATCTGTCACGTCGCGTTCGAAAACCCCCGTGGCGATCTGCCATTCCCACACGGCATCGCCGCGATCGCTGCAGACCGCGCGACCGGACTTGCGCGGCACAGCCGCGGCCACGGTCTGAAGGGGAAGAAAGGGGCTCGAAGTCAGGGCACTCACAGTCGCTCCGCATATTGTGCCGGGCGGCCTGCGACATGCAGGTTCGACAGCACATACGCCACTATCGTCGGGACATGACGAGCGATGCATGAGGCATCCCCTGAACAGAAGGCTCGCGGCGGACGAGTTTCAGGAACTGCGCAGCGCAGCGATGCACGGCACACAACTGCCGTTTGCCGGCGGCAATGAATTGCCGCGCCATTGCCGCGTTGGTCAGGGCCGCGCTATTTCTTCGTGTCGTCGGCGCTGAAAGGATTGAGCCGCAGGCGGCTCTGATGCGATTCCGGCGCGGGCTGCCCGGACGGCTGCACACCCTTGAAGTACGACTTCTGCCAGCGATCCTGCGCGGCCTGCGAGTCCGGCTTGTTCAGGCTCGCATTGAACTCGCTGCGACTGTGGGTCCACTGCTTCAGTTCCGCGTCGAGCGCCGGCTCCGATGAGAGCTTGCGCAGCGTCGGCACAATACCTTCGAGCTGGCCGCGGGCGACCGGAAACACATGGCAGAACGGCTCGCCCGCTTCGAACTTGATACGATGGTTCGCGCGCGTGAACAGCCAGTTCATGGTGAAGGTGTACGCGGACCAGTCGGTCTCGACGATCCCGGTCAGCGCGCCGATGCCGTCCTTCGGCCGGTTCACCGGGCCGGTGACATACAGGCCGACCTCCGGATCGGTGCGGAACAGGCAGGGAATGTGGAACGTGAGCACGCCCTCGCCGAAGTGGCTCACCGCCGGCGCGATGGTGCCCTGTGCGACTTCGACGGTCACGGCATTGCGATCCTTGCGGCCGTTCCAGATCGCGGTGAACGGCACCGGACAGAGGATTTCCCAGCCGTGCGCATTGGCGATGTTCAGCGGCAGGCAGCGATACGCGAAGCGCTGGTTGCTGGCATCCATCCAGTCGCGTTCCAGCGGGGCGGGACGGATCTGCAGATCATGTCCGTCGAGGACGAAGGCGGTGAGTTCTTTCATGCGCGGGACACTATCAATGCATGTGCCCATGCGCCAAGGCTGCCTTTCATTCCCTCCTCCGCTTGCGGGGGAAGGGATGCACGATTCGGCCTCGAATCAGCGGTTGAAGGTCACTCGCGGACGACGATCTCGAAAGGCACGGCGGGCAGCGCTGCGTCGTTGTAGAGATTGCACACCGGACTGTTGGCCCAGGCGTAGCGCACGAAGGCCGCGCCGGTAGTGGCCTCCAGCACAACCCGATCCTGTTCGACGCCGGCATCGACGAACCGGCAAAGCTTCTGCGCATCGCACAGCTCGAAACCGAGCGGACGGTTGCCGCCGATGACGACCAGCGACGGCAATGCGTTGGCGAAGCGCACTACGACACGCTCGCCCTCGCGGCGCGCATCGAGCGGTGCCGGTCCGGCCGCGACGATGGATTCGCCGAACACGAGAGCGCGCGCCGCGAGCGACAGCCGCCGGCCGAGTTCCTGCTTGTTGCCTGGATGGATATCGAAGCGGTCGCCGATGTCGATGGCCGTCACGAGCGCCGCATGGCTGTCCGCATTCGCGACACGCCGCTGCACCTCGCGGATGTCCGCCCATGAATGCCGGCTGGGTTCGCTGGCGGCGGGACCGAAGCCGGCGAGCTGCACCACGAGTAACGGCAGGTCCGCGCCGAAGGCATTGCGCTGAGTCTTATACACATTTCGATCCCTGCAATTCTGCCACTTGATTGATGG
>CAYWHG010000042.1:0-31681 GCA_964457865.1 uncultured Steroidobacter sp. | reverse complement strand
ACTCGCTGGCATGTTCCTTCATGAAGCGCGTCATGGGGAAACGCGCGTCGATCCAATCCACCAGACCGCTCAGCCGCGAGCCCCTGGTGTTTTCAGTGGCGCTCATCAGGCGGCCTCCGTATCGGCGCCGATCTGGATGACGCCCTCATTGAGAAAGCGGTACGGCGGTACACGCAGATTGGTCGGTGCCGGCACGTCCTTGAACACGCGCCCGGCGAGATCGAACTTCGAACCGTGGCAGGGGCAATAGAAACCGCCCGGCCAGGTCGCGCCGAGTTCGGCATCCTGCGGCTGGAAACGGTCGAGCGGTGCGCAACCAAGATGAGTGCAGACGCCGACCAGGACGAGATATTCCGGCTTCAGCGCGCGCGAATCGTTCTTCGCGTATTCCGGTTGCTCCGATTCCTGCGACTGCGGATCGCGCAGATGATCGATGACGGTCGGCGCCGTCAGTGTCGCGAGCATTTCCGGCGTGCGGCGCACGATGAAGATCGCCTGACCGCGCCAGTTGACCTTCAGGATCGCACCCAGCTCCAGCTTGGAGACATCGGCGTCGACCGGCGCGCCGAGCGCTCGTGCGCGTGCGCTGGGCTTCCACGATGCAAGGAACGGTACGGCGGTCAGGCCTGCGCCGACGACACCCGTAACGGTGGTTGCGACGAGCAGGAAATGTCGCCTGCCACGGTCAACGTGTTCTTCACTCATCCAGATCTCCGCGAGCCGATCGTGCTGGCTCTACCCCAATTATTCGTAACTTCGAGCCGCAGCCAGGCAGTCCGTGTACCGCGGCAACGGGCAGGAACCCGGACTGCGCAGACACGACCGCGCTCCCTCGCAGGCAACTCCGCGCGAATGGCGGCTTGCATCTGCCGTTAAGTTCCAAACCCTGAAGGAATTCCGCATTATACACAGATTGAATACCGCGCTAATAAGCGCGGCTCGCCGCGAATACGTGACCGGATTCCCTCTTCATTCAACAGGCACCGCCGGACACGTGGCGCCGACTGCATGGCAACGCTGAAACAAAGCCTCGTCTTTTTGCTGAAGTGGACGCTGGTGGGTCTTGCCATCGCCTGCACGATCCTGCTCGTGCGCTCGACACTGGCCGGGCGTCCGCAAAGCGCGGACCGCGCGGGCACACTTGCCCCGGGATCGCAGAGCGCAGTCGATGCGCCCGCGCCGCGCCGCTCGTTCGCCGATGCCGTGGCACGATCGGCACCCGCGGTCGTCAACATTCATACGGCGCGCGTGGTCAGCACATCGATCGCACCGGCCCCCGTCCGCCCCATGTACGAACAGAACCTGCCGGCCGTTCGCAGACGCGTCGAGAGCAGCCTCGGGTCGGGTGTCATCGTCGACACCGCTGGCCACATCGTCACCAACCTGCACGTCATCCGCGGCGCTGCCGAGATCCGTGTGCAACTGGCGGACGGACGGGTCGCCAAACCTCTGGTCGTGGGGACAGACGCCGACACGGATCTGGCCGTGCTGCGGATCGAACTGCCGGATCTTCCCGTCATGCCGCTCGGCCGTTCCGATGAATTGCGCCCGGGCGATGTCGTGCTGGCCATCGGCAATCCGCTGGGACTGAGTCAGACGGTGACCCAGGGCATCGTCAGCGCCATCGGTCGCGGCAGCCTACGGCTGGTCACGTTCGCCGACTTCATCCAGACGGACGCGGCGATCAATTTCGGCAACTCGGGGGGCGCGCTGATCGATGCGGATGGCGATCTCATCGGCATCAATACGGCCGTCCTCGGGCAACAGCTCGGCACCGAAGGCATCGGCTTCGCGATTCCCGTCAACCTGGTCCGCGGCGTGATCGGAGAAATCATCGAGTACGGACATGTCCGCCGCGGCTGGCTCGGCGTCCACGTGGTCGGCGATACGAACCGCCGCTTCAGTGCGCCAGTGATCGGAGTGATCGACAAGGGCAGCCCCGCCGAACGGGCCGGACTGCAGCCGGGCGATCTCATTCTTGAGCTGAACGGTAGGCCGATTCTCACGGATCAGGAAGCATTGACCCAGGTCGCCGCGACCCTGCCCGGATCGGAAATGGAAATCCGTTTCCGCCGCGGACAGCGCACGGATACTGTCCGTGCCGTGCTGGAACAGCGCCCGGCGAACGACACCGCCGCGGTGAGCGGCCCCAGCCCGACCCGCTGATCAGCCCGGCATTCGCCGGATCTGCGCACCCAGCTGTTCGAGCTTTTCCTCGATGCGCTCGTAGCCGCGATCGATGTGATAGATCCGCAGCACGTCCGTCGTGCCCTGCGCGACAAGCCCCGCCAGCACGAGGCTGGCCGACGCACGCAGATCCGTCGCCATGACGGGAGCCGCCGTGAGTTGCGGAACGCCGCGAATGATTGCGGTATTGCCTTCGATGCGGATGTCCGCGCCCAGGCGCCGCATTTCGAGCATGTGCATGAACCGATTCTCGAAGATGGTCTCGGTCACGGTGGCGACACCGTCGGCGATGGTATTCAGGGCAGCGAACTGTGCCTGCATGTCCGTCGGAAACGCCGGGTGCGGCGCGGTCTTGATGTCGACCGCCTGCGGCCGACGGCCGTGCATGTTCAGCTCGATCCACGAATCGCCGACCTCGATGCTGGCGCCGGCCTCGCGCAGCTTCGCCAGCACCGCGTCGAGATGTTCCGCGCGCGTACCCTTGGCGCGTACGCGTCCGCCGGAGATCGCACCGGCAACGAGGAACGTACCGGTTTCGATGCGATCCGGCAGCACGTCGTAGCGTGTGCTGCCCAATCGCTCCACACCATCGACCGTAATCGTGTCCGTGCCCGCGCCGCGAATCTTTGCCCCCATCGAAATGAGGAAGTCGGCGAGATCGACCACCTCGGGTTCGCGCGCGGCGTTCTCGATGATGGTCTGGCCTTCGGCCAGCGTCGCCGCCATCAGCAGATTCTCGGTGCCGGTCACGGTCACGGTTTCGAGCACGAGGCGCGCGCCCTTCAACCGGTCGGCGCGTGCGCGGATGTAGCCGTTCTCGATCTGGATCTCGGCGCCCATGGCCTGCAGACCGGCGACATGGATATTCACCGGTCGCGCGCCGATGGCGCAGCCGCCGGGCAACGACACATCGGCATGGCCGAAGCGCGCCAGCAACGGGCCGAGCACGACGATCGAGGCGCGCATCGTCCGCACCAGTTCATAGGGCGCCACGCATTCGCGCACCGTCGAGGCATCGACTTCGACGCGCATTTTCTCGTCGATCGTGACGCTGACGCCCATGCGCCCCAACAGTTCGATCATGGTGGTGACGTCACGCAGGTGCGGCACGTTGCCGATCGACACCGGCTCGTGCGCCAGCAGCGTGCCCGCCAGGATCGGCAGAGCCGCATTCTTGGCGCCGGAAATCTGCACTTCACCGTCGAGCGGCGTACCGCCGCGAATCTGCAGTTTGTCCACGATCAGGCGTCCAGCGGCTGGGCCGGCATTTCCGAGGGTGCGAGCACCTGCATCGTCAATGCATGGATCTCGCGCCCCATGAGCTGGCCAAGGGTGCCGTAGACGAGCTGATGGCGCTGAAGCGTGCGCTTGCCTTCGAACTGCGGGGCGACGATCACGGCCTCGAAATGCGTGTCGTCATCGGACTCGACCCGCGCCTGCGCACCGGGCAATCCGGCTTCGATCATGGTTCTGACTTCGGCGGCATTCATGATGGTTACTTCGCAGCAGATTTCGGCGGATGGAATTCTCGGCACGGATGCACGAGCGGATGGTGCGTGCATCTTAAATGAAGCGCGCCGATTCTTCGCCTCCGGGAACACCCTCGCAGGAAGGTCCCGCGCTATGATGCGCGCCATGAAACCGACGCTCAGCGCGGAAAAACTCGTCTCTCGTGCCCGACAGGTGCTGGGCATCGAATCGGCCGCGGTCGCGGCACTCGAAACGCGGATCGGTGAGCAGTTCGTCGCGGCCTGCCGGCTGATCGACGCATGCACCGGTCGCGTGGTCGTTACCGGCCTGGGCAAGTCCGGGCACATCGGCGACAAGATCGCAGCCACATTTGCCAGCACGGGCACGCCGGCGTTCTTCCTGCACACCGCCGAGGCCAGCCACGGCGATCTCGGCATGATCACGGCCCAGGACGTGGTGCTGGCGCTGTCCAATTCCGGCGAAACGGCGGAACTGGTCGCGGTCCTGCCCATGATCAAGCGCCTCGGTGCGCGCCTCATCGCATTGACCGGCAAACCACAGTCGACGCTCGGCCGCCTGGCCGATGTCGTGCTGGATGTCAGCGTGCCGCAGGAAGCCTGCCCGCTGAATCTCGCGCCCACGGCCAGCACCACCGCGACGCTCGCGATGGGCGATGCACTGGCGGTTGCGCTGCTGGATGCGCGCGGCTTTACCGAAGAGGATTTTGCGCGCTCGCATCCGGGCGGCAGCCTCGGACGCAAACTGCTGCTGCATGTCGAGGACGTCATGCGCACGGGCGAACGCTTGCCGAAAGTCACGATCGACACCTCGTTGCATGACGGACTGATCGAGATGAGCGCCAAGGGACTGGGCATGACCACCGTGGTCGACGCCCAGGACCGGGTGCTCGGCGTGTTCACCGACGGCGATCTGCGGCGCCTGCTCGACAAGCCGTTCGATCTGCATGACTCGAAGATGGGCGATCTCATGAAACGCAATCCGAAAAGCGTGCAGCCGAAGATGCTGGCCGCCGAAGCCGTGCACGTCATGGAGACCAGCCGGGTCACGGCGCTGCCGGTCGTGGACGAGGCTGGAACCCTCGTCGGCGCGCTGAACGTTCATGATCTGTTCCGCGCCGGCGTGATGTGATGGCACGGAGCTGATTCCATGGACACCCTGATCGAACGCGCCAATGACATCCGCCTGCTGGTCCTCGATGTCGACGGCGTCCTCACGGACGGACGCCTGTACTTCTCGCCCAAGGGCGAGGAAATGAAGGTGTTCCACGTCCGTGACGGCGCCGGCATCGTGCAGTTGCTGCGCGCCGGCATCCAGATCGCCGTGATTTCCGGACGTGAATCGCGCGCGGTGGAGCGACGCATGAGCGAACTCGGCGTCACCTGGGTTCGTCAGGGGATCAACGACAAGCTCGCCGCACTGCGCGAACTGCTGGATATCCTCGGACTGGGGCCGCAGGCCGTCGCCAGCATCGGCGATGACACGGCGGATCTGCCGATCTTCGAGATCGCGCGTCTTGCGGTCGCAGTCGCCGATGCCCATGCGAGCGTGAAGTCCCGTGCGCATTTCATTACCCAGGCGAATGGCGGCCAGGGCGCCGTGCGCGAGATCTGCGATCTCATCCTGGAGTCGCAGCAGCGGGTGGCGGTGTCATGAACTGGTTCTGGATCGTGATCACCGCCGTGCTGGCCGCCGTCGCCATCGGGGCCGGTGTGCTCTCGAATCGCAATCCGGTCGTCGATGCGGTCACGGATCTGCCACCGCAGCCCGCGTACTACCTCAAGGACGCCATCGTCACCGAGACCGAACCGACCGGCGCGCCCAGCCTGCGACTCATCGCGGAACGTATCGAGCAGCAGCCCGCGGACAACAGCATCGAATTGCACAGCGTGCGCGTCGACTACCTCAAGGTACCCGACAAGCGCTGGTACCTGTCGGCACAGCGTGGACTCGTGCCGCCCGACTCGCGTGTCATCCAGTTCGTGGGCAACGTGGAACTGCGCCCGATCGACGGGCCTGCGTCGACCTTCTTGCGCACCGAGGAACTGAGCATCGACTCCGACAGGAATATCGCGTACACGACCACCTCCCCGGTCGATATCCGCTTCGGTACCTATTCGATGCACGTCAAGCGCTTCGAGGCCGACCTCAAGACAGAGAAAGTCAGAATGGAGTCGGTGAATGGCCGTTCCGAAGCGAGCTGAACGTTGCGCCCTCTGGCTGGGCGCGGCCTGGCTGCTGGTCGTCGCGCCGACGCAGGCGGCGCAGGCACCCGCGCTGAGCACGGAAGACATTCATCTGTCTGCCGATCTGCTCGACTCGGATGCGCGCAACGACGAGCACGTGATGACCGGCAACGTGCGCATCACGCAGGGCGCCATGTCCATGGAAGCGGAACGGGCGACGGTGAATGGCCTGCAGTCGGAAAACAGCCGCTGGCAGTTCGAGCGCAACGTCCACATTCGTACGGCCGAGGCCGATCTGAAATCGAATTCCGCCGATGCGAAGTTCGTCGCCGGCCGCATCGCCGCGGCCACCGTGCAGGGTTCGCCGGCGACGTTCGAGCAACTGAACGCGGCGAGCGCCGACAGGAACGTTCACGGCCGTGCCCGCACGATCGAATATGACTTCACCAGAGGCACGGTGAAGATGACGCAGGACGTCTGGTTCAGTTACGGCGGCAATGAATTCCGCGGCGACACCGTGATCTACGACCTCAACGACGAACGAGTCGTCGTCAATCCCGGGGGGGGTCAGAAAAACGGCGGCGGCCGCGTCAACATCACCATCAAGCCCGGCTCGCCAGTGAAGCTGCCCGGCACACGGACGCCATCGGACAAGGGCGGAAGCACCGAATGAGTCGTCTGCTGGTCGAAGGTCTCGCCAAACGCTATCGCTCGCGGCAGGTCGTCAAGGATCTCTCGATCGAAGTGTCGAGCGGCGAAGTGGTCGGCCTGCTCGGTCCCAACGGCGCCGGCAAGACGACGGCCTTCTACATGATCGTCGGGCTGGTGCCCATGGACGGCGGCCGTATCGTCCTGGACCAGGACGACATCTCGAAGCTGCCGGTGCATCGCCGCGCCCGACTGGGGCTGGGGTACTTGCCGCAGGAAGCGTCGGTCTTCCGCAAGCTGACCGTCGCCCAGAACATCACGGCGATCCTCGAGACCCGCGCCGAACTGAACCGCGAAAAGCGCGAGGAGGCGCTCGAATCGCTGCTGGAAGAGCTCCATATCGGCCACATCCGCAACAGCGTGGGGCAGAGCCTGTCCGGCGGCGAGCGGCGACGCGTCGAAATAGCCCGTGCGCTGGCCGCCGAGCCCCGCTTCATGTTGCTGGACGAGCCATTCGCGGGCGTCGATCCCATTTCGGTGCTGGATATCCAGCGGATCATCCGCCACCTCTCCGCCCGCAACATCGGCGTACTCATTACCGATCATAACGTCCGGGAAACATTGGGAATTTGCAGTCGCGCCTACATCGTCAGCGGGGGCTCCGTCATCGCCTCGGGAACTGCGGACGAGATCCTTGCCAATCAGGAGGTTCGTGAGGTGTACTTGGGCCACGACTTCCGTTTGTGATTTGAAGACGGCCGTCCGACGAATGAGTCTGCGTCGTACGGCATCGACGACCAGGTACCACGCACAGAATGCTGAAACCCGCACTGCAGCTAAGACTCGGCCAGCAGCTCACGATGACTCCGCAGCTGCAACAGGCCATACGCCTGCTGCAGCTTCCTGTACTCGAATTACAGGCGCAGATCCGCGAGGCGCTCGAAACCAATGTGATGCTGGAGTCGGAAGACGAGGCCGGCAGCCTCGAAACCGGCGACACGATCGTCGAGCCGCAGCAGTTCGAATCCGCCGCCCCGGCCCAGTCCGCCGAAGTCGTCGAAGCCCTGCCCGAGACCGAGCCCGCGGACGACCAGGACTGGAGCGACAACCAGATCACCGGCCAGTCGGAATCGCCGTGGTCGGGTGAGGATCACTCCCAGGACTTCTCCGACAACAGCGGCGAAACGCTGCAGGAACATCTCACCTGGCAGCTCGAGATGTCGCGCCTGAACGAACGCGACCTGCGCATCGGCGCCGCGATCATCGATGCCATCAACGACGACGGCTATGTCATCGAGCCGCTCGACGAAATTGCCCGCAACCTGCTGCCCGAAGTCATTGCCAGCTTCGATGACGTCGACCGCGTGCTGCTGCACATCCAGGCGATGGATCCGCCCGGTGTCGGTGCCCGCTCGGTCAGCGAATGCATCCAGCTGCAGTTGCGACAGCTCGATCCGGACACGCCGGGTCGCGAAACGGCCCTGCAGATCGCGGAGACCTATCTCGATCAGGTGGCGGAGCACCAGTATTCGCTGCTGCGCCGGCAGTTGCGGGTGTCGGAAGAGGAACTCGAGCATGCGCTCGTCCTCGTCCGCGCCTGCCAGCCGCGCCCCGGGTCGAGCGTCCACTCGGTGCCCGCCGAATACATCGTGCCGGACGTCTTCGTCCGCCGCACCGAACGCGGCGGCTGGGCCGTCGACATCAATCCGGCAAGCCTGCCGCGCATCCGCGTCAACCAGGGTTATGCGAGCCTCATCGGCCGCTCCTCCGATCACGCCATGCTGCGCACGCAGCTGCAGGAAGCGCGCTGGCTGATCCGCAGTCTCGAAATCCGCAACGACACCTTGCTGAAAGTGGCGCGCTGCATCGTGCAGCGCCAGTCGGCGTTCCTGGAGAACGGCGACGAATACATGCAGCCGATGATCCTCAAGGACGTTGCGGAAGCCGTGGAGATGCACGAGTCCACCATCTCGCGCGTCACCACCAACAAGTACATGCACACCCATCGCGGTGTGTTCGAGTTCCGGTACTTCTTCTCCAGCCACGTGGCGGCCAGCGACGGCACCGAAATGTCGTCGACCGCCATCCGCGCCAAAATCCGCAAGCTGGTCGCGGCGGAAGACTCCGACAAGCCGCTGTCCGACAGCCGCATCGCGGAGATCCTGTCGCAGGAAGGTGTCCAGGTCGCCCGTCGTACGGTCGCGAAATATCGCGAAGCGCTCGGCATTCCGCCGTCGAGCGACCGTAAACGGGTTTCGGTGAGATAGTCGCGAGGAGTCCGCAGCGCCCACGCATCTACCGATCACAGTCAAGTGCAACCGGCGGATGGCAGTAACTCCGGTTGTCGCTCCAAACATCTGCCGGATTTGCCCAGTCTAGGAGGCGCCATGCAATTGAACGTCACCGGTCACCACGTGGATGTCACGACATCCCTCAAGGGCTACGTCGAGAAGAAGCTGGACCGCATCGTCCGGCATTCCGACCACGTCATAGACGTTCATTGCATCCTGACTGTCGAGAAGCTGAGGCATAAGGCCGAGGCCACCGTGGCGCTGAGCGGCGCGACGGTCTACGCCGACGCCACCGATCCCAACATGTATGCCGCCATCGATGCGCTGGCCGACAAGCTCGACCGGCGCGTGAAGAAGCACAAGGAAAAGCTCGGCGATCACCACGCGCCGCGCCATATCGACCTCTGAACCGGCTCCGCCGCACCGGAAAGACCCCGCCGCGCAGGCTGCGGGGTCTTTCTTTTTGCGGCCCCCTACCCGCCTGTCATGACGGCCTGCTAGCCTCACGGTCATGCGCCTGATCATCGTCAGCGGCCTTTCCGGCTCCGGCAAAAGCGTCGCCCTGCACATGCTGGAGGATCTCGACTACTACTGCGTGGACAACATTCCCGCAGGCCTGCTGCCCATGTTCATTTCGCACACCGTGCGCTCGAACGAGTCGACCTACGGCTCCACCGCCGTCGGCGTCGATGCGCGCAACCGGCCTGCGGAGATCGCCTCGGTGCCGAAGCTGGTCGACGAATTGAAGCGCAGCGGCGTCGGCTGCGAAGTGCTGTTCCTGCGTGCCGACGAGGAAGTCCTGCTCAAACGTTACAGCGAGACGCGCCGCCGTCATCCGCTGAGCCGCGACGGGACCGGCCTCATCGACGCCATCCGGCAGGAAAAGATCCTGCTCGAACCGATCGTTGACGCTGCCGACCTGGTGCTCGACACCTCCCGCACCAGCGTTCATGAACTGCGCGAACTGATCCGCCAGCGCGTCGCCGGCCGCACCGAGAGCCGCCTGTCGATCCTGTTCGAATCCTTCGCCTTCCGTCATGGCGTCCCGGACGATGCCGACTTCGTGTTCGATGTCCGCAATCTGCCGAATCCCTACTGGGAACCCGGTCTCGCGCGCCTGACAGGCCGCGATGCGGCGGTGGCCGAATATCTCGAACGCCATCCCATCGTCGCGCGCATGTTCGCCGACATCATCGGCTTCCTCGAACACTGGATCCCCGAGTTCGTGCGCACCAATCGCAGCTATCTCACCATCGCGATCGGCTGCACCGGCGGGCAGCACCGCTCGGTGTACCTGGTCGAACGACTCACCGAACACTTCGCAAAACGCTATCCGCTCGTGCACGCCCGCCACCAGGTTGCCGCCGACGCCAGTCGTCGCTAAGAAGTTTCACACGGAGTTCACGGAGACCACGGAGTCTGAAAAAGAGGAAGAAGATTTTCCACGGGGGACACGGGGACCACGGGGAAAAGAAAGCTTCTTGATTTCCGCCCCGGTGTTCTCCGTGTCCCCCGTGGAGAATCTCTTTTCCGACTCCGTGGTCTCCGTGAACTCCGTGTGAAACTCTTCACCTCTCCCGCTACACTGCGCGCCACTTCGCACCCTGCTGCGCGCGCTGCAGGACATAGATGTAGGCTCATGCATGACGGGCGAGGCTCAAGTCGCAAAAATCAGTCGGCTCTCGGCGCTGCGCACGGCGCTTGAGCAGGGATCCATGCGGCACGGCCACCGCATGGTCAATTCGCTGCACCCTGCAGAAATCGCCTCGCTGATCGAGTCGCTGCCGCCGGCCAAGCGCGAAATCGTCTGGGAGTTCGTCGATCCCGAACTGGAGGGCGATGTCCTCATCGAACTGAACGAGGAAGTGCGCTCCGAACTCATCGGCGGCATGGATGCGGACGAGTTGATCGCGGCCACCGAGGGCATGGAGGTCGACGACCTCGCCGACCTGATCGGCGATCTGCCCGAGACCCTGAACGAGCGCGTGCTGCACTCGATGGACTCGCAGGACCGCGAACGCCTGACCGCGGTGCTGGCCTTCGAGCAGGACAGCGCCGGCGGCCTGATGAACCTCGACGCCGTGACCATCCGTCCCGACGTGACCCTCGAAACCGTGCTGCGCTATCTGCGCATGCGCGCCGAATTGCCCGAGCGCACCGACCGGCTGTTCGTGGTCAACCGCCACGACAAGTACCTGGGCGGGCTCGACATCACGCGCCTGCTGACCGAAGACCCCGAAGCGACCGTGGGCGAAATCATGGACTCCGCCGTCGAAGGGATTGCGCCGGAAACGCCGGCGCGCGACGTCGCCAAGCTGTTTGAAGATCGCGACCTGGTGTCCGCTGCGGTAGTCAGTGCGGACGGCCGCCTGCTCGGCCGTATCACCATCGACGACGTCGTCGACGTCATCCGCGAAGAAGCCGATCACTCGGTGCTGAGCATGGCCGGCCTCGACGAGGACGAGGACATGTTCGCCGGCGTCGTGCGCAGTGCGCGCCGGCGTGCCGTCTGGCTGGGCGTCAATCTCGCCACGGCGTTTCTGGCGGCCAATGTGGTCGGCCTGTTCGAGGCCACGATCGAGAAGGTTGTGGCGCTGGCGGTGCTCATGCCCATCGTCGCCAGCATGGGCGGCATCGCCGGCAGCCAGACGCTGGTGCTGATGATCCGCGGCATCGCGCTCGGCCAGGTGGAACAGGCCAATGCGCGCTGGCTGCTGATCCGCGAAATCAGCGTCGGGATGCTGAACGGCCTGTTCGTCGCCGGCTCGGTCGGGCTGGCGGCGGGACTATGGTTTCAGGACTGGAAGATCGGCGTGATCATCTGCGCGGCACTGATGATCAATCTGTTCGCCGCCGCCATCGTCGGCGTCAGCGCGCCGCTGGTGCTGAAGCGGCTCGGGATCGATCCGGCGCTGGCGGGCGGTGTGGTCCTGACGACGTTCACCGACTGTATCGGTTTCGCCTCACTGCTGGGTCTCGGCGCGCTGTTCCTGACGTGACGACAGCCGCCGCAGCATGCCGGTGGCGCCGGTCGAGGCCACCGAGTGGCCGCCGATGAACGCCAGCAGATCCTCGGAACGTTTCATCGCATCATGGTAGCCGAGCGCGATCAGCTCGCGCGTGAACGTGTCCTGGAACAGCAGATAGCTCATGAGCTGACCGCCGCCGGTGTTCAGCGCCCCCATCGTTCGCAGCAGGATGCGCAGCGAGCGCGGCAGCGAGCCGACGTGATGTCGCGCGATCTCGGAAATGTCCCGGCTCGGCAGGACCACCAGCAGATCGATCTTGCGCAGGCGCGTCTGGTCAGTACTGGTCGACAGCCCCTGCTCCACCAGGCCCTGCTCCACCAGGTGATTGATCTGCACCAGCCGCTCCATGTCCGATGCCAGTCCGTCCGTGAACAGGGCATCGAGCATGTAGCCGAAGATCTGTCCGAACGTCGGGGGAGCCGGCGGCTGCGAGACGTTGTGATGCGTTTCATTGCGCGTACCGATGACCAGCAGACGGTCGGCCCCCAGATGAATCGCCGAACTGAAGGGACTTGACTGGCGCATCGCACCATCACCGAAGTATTCGCTGCCCATCAGCACCGGCGGAAAGATGAATGGCACGGCGACGCTCGCCATCAGATGATCGAGCGACAGTTGGGCAGGTTCGCCGAAACGTCGCGGTCGGGCCCAGGGCGAACCGCCCTCCTTCGACTCATAGAACGCAACGGATCGCGCACTGACATAGCCGGCCGCCGCGATGGCGAGCGCATCGAGCTGTCCGGCAGCGATCGCACGGCGCACGGCCGCGAAATCGAACTGCTGCTCCAGCAGTTCGCGCAGCGGCGAGTTGTCGAACAGCGACTTCGGCGGCGGCAGCAACCAGCCGCCCGACAGCATGGCCAGCAGCCAGTGCAGTCCCGACCGCAGCATGCTGGCCGTATCGGCACGGAAGACCTGCTCCACCTGGAAGTTGCGCCAGACCCGTTCGAGATTGCCCACGGCCACACGAAAGCGTTCGGCATGAACCGCGATGGCTGTGGCATTGACGGCGCCCGCCGACGTACCGGTGACGACCGGAAACGGATTGGAGGCGCGGGCCGGCAGCAGATCGGAAATCGCGCGCAGCACGCCGACCTGGTACGCGGCACGGGCACCGCCGCCCGGCAGGACCAGGCCGAGCTTGGCCTGGGGGTTGGCGGAACCTCGGTCAGTGGTCACATCCGCACTTCCGGAAACAGTGGCCAGTCGATCGCACAGCGCAGCAGGGCTCGTGAGTTGCCATGAGTTCAGGATTAGTATGGCACAGTGCTTTCGCGCCTCCGTCCCCACGACGGTGGCCTCCCTGCAGCACAGGAGCTGTCATGAAACGTCCATCCATTGCGCGCTATCTCACCCTCGGTGTCCTGCTGTCCTGGTTCACCCTGCTGCACGCCGAACCCCAGCTCGGCAGTCCGGCCCCGGAATTCAAGCTCCAGGACCAGAACGGCAAGTGGCACGAACTCAAGGATTACCGCGGCAAGTGGGTCGCGCTGTATTTCTATCCGAAAGATCAGACACCGGGCTGCACCACCCAGGCCTGCGAATTCCGGGACAACGTCTTCGCCTTCCGCGATGCCGGCGCCGTGATCGTCGGCGTGAGCGTCGACGACGTCGAATCCCACAAGAAATTCTCCGAGAAGCACGGCCTGCCCTTCCCGATCCTGGCCGACTCCACCAAGGCCACCGCCAGGGAATACGGTGTGCTCAAGAAATTCTTCGGCACCCTCGAAGCCGCCCGCCGCGACACCTTCCTGATCGACCCGCAAGGCCGGCTCGTCAAGCACTACATGGACGTGGATCCGAAGGGACACTCGCAGGTGGTGCTGAGGGACATCAAGGAGCTGCAGAAGAAGCAGGCCGGCTGACGCACAGAGGGAGGCGCTAGGGACTAGGCGCCAGGCCCTAGGAAAGATCGGGATTCGCGGTTCCTCTCTCCTGCTAGGGCCTAGGGCCTAGCGCCTTCTTCAGTGCAGCGCCTTGATCGCCTGATCCAACCCCGCCAAGGTCAGCGGAAACATCCGGTCCTCGACCAGTTCGCGCGTGATCTGCACTGACGGCGTGTATTCCCAGCGTTGCTGCGGCTCGGGATTCAGCCACACGTGATGCGGCCAGGTCTTGATGAGTCGCTTGATCCACACCGCACCGGCTTCCTCGTTCCAGTGTTCGACGCTGCCGCCGGGCTGCACGATCTCGTAGGGGCTCATGGTTGCATCGCCGACGAAGATCAATTTGTAGTCGTGGCCGTAGGTGCGCATGACTTCCATCATCGATGTCTTTTCGCGATGGCGGCGACGGTTGTCCTTCCACACCGATTCGTAGACGAAATTGTGGAAGTAGAAATATTCCAGGTGCTTGAACTCGGTGCGCGCCGCCGAGAACAGTTCCTCGCAGACCTTGACGTGATCGTCCATGGAACCGCCGACGTCGAGGAACAGCAGGATCTTGATCGCATTGTGGCGTTCGGGGACGAACTTCAGATCCAGCAGGCCGGCGTTGCGCGCCGTCGAGGCGATGGTGTCATCGAGATCCAGATGATCGGCCACGCCCTCGCGCGCGAACTTGCGCAGTTTGCGCAGGGCGATCTTGATGTTGCGCGTGCCGAGTTCGACGTTGTCGGCGAAGTTCTGGTATTCGCGCTGATCCCACACCTTCACCGCGCGGCGATTGCGCGATTCGTCCTGGCCGATGCGGATACCTTCGGGATTGAAACCGTAGGCACCGAACGGCGAGGTGCCGCGGGTGCCGATCCACTTGTTGCCGCCCTCGTGACGTTCCTTCTGTTCTTCGAGCCGCTTCTTCAGCGTCTCGATCAGTTTGTCCCAGCCGCCCAGCGCCTCGATCTTCGCCTTCTCTTCGTCGCTCAGCGTGCGTTCGCCCATGCGACGCAGCCACTCCTCCGGAATCTGCTTCATCATCGAATCGAACAGTTCCTCGACCCCCTTGAAGTGCGCGGCGAAGGCGCGATCGAAGCGATCGAAGTGACGTTCGTCCTTCACCATGCAGGCGCGCGACAGATAATAGAAATCCTCGGCACTGCCATTGGCGAGCCGCGCTTCCATCGCTTCCAGCAGCGCCAGAAATTCCGTGACCGATACCGGCACGCCGGCTTCGCGGAGCTTGAAGAAGAAGGGGATGAGCATGGGATGGTGATGAAGTGATGAGGTGATCAGGTGATGCCGCAAACGAAACGGCAGCAGCATGTTGTAACGAACGGCCTATGACTTTCTTGCGACCTCACTCGATCACCTCATCACCCCATCACTGCCTTCCCTGCCTTCGATTCAAAAACACCAGCTGCTCGAACAGATGCAAATCCTGCTCGTTCTTCAGCAGCGCGCCGTACAGCGGCGGAATCGATTTCTTTGGATCGTCGGTACGCAAAGCTTCGGGCGGAATGTCTTCGGCGACGATCAGCTTGATCCAGTCCAGCAGTTCCGAGGTCGAAGGTTTTTTCTTGAGGCCGGGCGTCTCGCGCAGCTTGAAGAAAGCACCCAGTGCTTCGGACAGCAGTTCCTTCTTGAGCGTCGGATAGTGCACCTGGACGATCTGCGCCATGGTCGCCTCGTCCGGGAAGCGGATGTAGTGGAAGAAGCAGCGGCGCAGGAAGGCGTCCGGCAGTTCCTTCTCGTTGTTGCTGGTGATGATGATGATCGGACGGTTACGCGCCTTGATCCATTGCCGCGTCTCGTAGACGTAGAACTCCATGCGATCGAGTTCGTGCAGCAGGTCGTTGGGAAACTCGATATCGGCCTTGTCGATCTCGTCGACCAGCAGCACGGGCTGCACGTCGCTGTCGAACGCCTCCCACATGCGGCCCTTGACGATGTAGTTGCCGATGTCGTGCACCTTGGCTTCGCCGAGCTGCGAATCGCGCAGGCGCGACACCGCGTCGTATTCGTACAGGCCCTGCTGCGCCTTGGTCGTCGACTTGATGTGCCAGCGGTACAGCGGACGATTCAGCGAACTCGCGACTTCCTCGGCGAGCTGCGTCTTGCCCGTCCCGGGCTCGCCCTTGACCAGCAGCGGACGACCGAGCGTCACTGCCGCATTGACGGCCATCATGAGATCTTCGGTCGCGACGTAGCTGTCGGTACCGGCAAAGCGTGGGGGCATGGGGGCTCCGGAAAAAAGGCTCTAGGCTATAGGCGCTCGGTTCTAGACCAGACTCAGATCGGATGATCTCTTCTTCGCCTAGGACCTAAAGCCTACAGCCTGTTCTCTACCGCGTCAGCCTGAGCGTGTGTTCAGTCTTCCCGGGCAGCAACGGCTGGGGTTCTCCACGAACCCAGGCCTCGTGACCTGCACCGTAGAAAGGCGACAGGGGGTGATCGACCGGGCCGCCCGGCATCTGGAACAGTCCTTCGGCTTCGCGCCCCGGAGAGACGACCATGCGCTGCGACGCGCCGAATGCCGGCGCCTGCGCCAGCGGCATGGCGAAGTCGCCGTGCATGGCGTCGGCGGGCATGTCGAGCCAGCGCGCGGCCAAGGGCAAGGCGGCCGAGAGCGGATGCCGCATCTGCAACGTGTTCTGCCGACCCCAGGTGCAGGGCTCGGCGCATTCCTGCGCCAGTGTCGTCGTCGAAGCATCGAATGCCGCCAGCAGCGCCTCTTCCCACGTCGCGTAACGCGGATCGAGCAGATGCGCCGGTCGCTGCGTCACCAACTGCCACAGCGCGCCTTCGAACTGCGTCGAAGGTTCGAACTTCGCGTCGGGATGCTTCAGGCGCGCCGACGACGTGAGCGCATCGAATACCTGTTTGCGAACCTGCTGGCGGAAGGCGCGCACGATCGGATAACCCGGATCGTCGGCGCTGGCGCGGCCGCTCCACTGTTCTACGCGCTCACGCGCCAATAGCCGACCCGGATGGTCGGCGACGGCGGCATCGTCCAGCAACTGCAGCAACAGATCGCGCCAGCGCGTCATGAACAATGCCCGGTCGTCGATCTGGATTTTCGCGAGATCGGCGGCAGTCGCACCCGACAGCGCCAGAAGATCGTCGCGAATCTGCGCGGCGCGTGCGCCAAGATCGTAGCCGCCGTCGCCCATGAAACTCAGCCAGGTGTCGACATCGATGGTGCGCGCATTGGCTGTCCACAGACGACCCGGCGCCGGATCGATGATGCGCGGATATTCCTCGGGCGTGCGCCAGCCGACCCAACCCGTGCCCGGCGTGCGCCAGGAAGCGGGGCGGGTCGAATCGTAGTTGGCGCGGATCGGCACCTGTCCCATCAGCGTCCAGCCGATGTGACCCTCCTGATCCACGGCCAGAAAATTCTGCACCGGTGCGCCCGACCGGTTGGCCGCCAGCAGCGCCTCCTGCACCGTCGAGACGGTTTCGAAGTCGAGCATGCGCACATTGGTCGCGCGCGGATCGTGTGCCGTCCACGCCAGCGCGAGCGGCCGTCCCTGCGCATCATGATTGACGACGGGTCCCCAGCGCGTCGTCGTGACGTCGAGACTGACCGGCGATTCGCCGCGGACCGCGATCGTCTCCGTGCGCCGGACGAAGGCGTCGGTATCGTCACCGACGAAGTAGCGGTCCTGGTTCGCCGGATCGACTTCGACGATCACCAGATCGGTCCAGTCGCCGTAGCTGTTGGTGAAGCCCCAGGCGACCCGGCCGTTGCTGCCGACCACGATGATCGGCAGGCCAGGCAGGGTCACGCCCACCAGATCGCGCGGCGTCTCTGCGCCGCCCGTTACCCGCAGTCGCGCCCGATACCAGACATGCGGCAGACGCAGACCCAGATGCATGTCATTCGCCAGCAACGCCACGTTGCCCGCGGCATGGGACGCGGCGACGGCCCAGCTGTTGCTGCCGACGACGGGCCGTTCCTCGATGGCCGTGAATGACGGCGGGTTCAGCAGTGCAGCGACGTGCGCCTCGCCCTTGCGCAGATCGAAGACCTCGGGCCCGGGAATCGCCGCGACCCGCCACGTGCCACCCGTGAGGGGCGCATCCCATTCCGTACCGAGCGGATGCATGAAGTCGAACAGTTCGGGCGGCAACGCCTCGCGCAGTTGCGAGCGGGCGAACTCATGGGCGCCGCTTGAATCATTGAGGCTCAGGTACATCGAGAACGCGGTGAGCACCGAGTCCTCCGCCAACCACGCTCGCGGCTGCGCACGCAGCAGGAAATATTCCCAGGGCCGTGCTCGCGCGTCCTCGAGGGCGCGGTTCACGCCGGCGACGTAAGCTTCGAGACTCTCCCGGTCGACTGGCGGCATCTGCGCAACGACCTGCTGCGCGACCTGCCGGAATCCGTGCAACCGGAAATGCCTGTCGGTATCGAGCGCCGCAGCGCCGAGCAGTTCGGCCAGTTCGCCGGCGGCGACACGACGCATGAGATCCATCTGGAAGAAGCGATCCTGCGAATGCGCGTAGCCGGTGGCATAGGCCAGCTCACGCCGCGACGCTCCCGTGATGGTCGGCGTGCCGCTCGCGTCGCGTTCGATCGAGGCCATCACGCCCGTCCCGGCGACGTCGCCATCCAGTTGCGGCAGGCTGCCGCGGAACAGCACATACGCCGTCGCAACGGCGATGAGAATCAGCCCGGCAACGATGACAAGAATGCGGCGCAACAGGCGCATGAGACCCCATCTCCCCGAAGAAGAGACGGGATTATGCGGTAGAAAATCCTGTCGGGTGACGCGACCAGCGGGTAGCCGGAAGTAGACGGTGGACGAGTCGCCGCTGTCAGATCCGCACTTCGAGGATCTTCATCGAATTGGTCTTGCCCGAGACACCCGACAGTTCGCCCTGGGTGAGGATGATGCGGTCGCCCGCCTCGACCATCTTCTTCTCCAGCATCAGCCGGAAGATGTTGGCGTAGAGTTCCTGCGCGTCCGTGTGCGTGATGTCGAAATTCACCGGGTAGACGCCGCGATACAGCATGACGCGGCGACTGGTCACCTCGTGCCGGGTGAAGGCATAGATCGGAATGTCGGCGCGGATGCGCGACATCCACAGCGGTGTCGAGCCGGACTCCGTCAACGCCACGATCGCCTTCACCTTGAGGTGATTGGCGGTATACATCACGGCCATCGCAATGGCCTCATCCGTCTTTTCGAACAGCCCGCCCTCGCTGCGATGCCGGATGGGCGAATGCGACGACTCATACTTCTCGGCGCCGAGAATGACCTGTGCCATCGCCTGCACCGCCTTCACCGGATATTTGCCGACCGCGCTTTCGCCGGACAGCATCACCGCATCCGTGCC
This sequence comes from uncultured Steroidobacter sp., assembly GCA_964457865.1. Taxonomy (GTDB): domain Bacteria; phylum Pseudomonadota; class Gammaproteobacteria; order Steroidobacterales; family Steroidobacteraceae; genus Steroidobacter. The sequence continues at coordinate 12,632 of CAYWHG010000042.1, read as the reverse complement.
GTCCATGACGGCATTGGCGACGTCGGAAACCTCGGCGCGGGTTGGAATCGGGTTGTGGATCATCGACTCCATCATCTGGGTCGCGGTGATGACGACGCGGTTGCGTTTGCGCGTGGCCGAGATGATGTGTTTCTGCAGGCCCGTGAGTTCGGCGTACCCGACTTCGACGCCGAGGTCGCCGCGCGCCACCATCACGGCATCGCTGGCCTGGATGATGCGGTCGAGATTGAGGAGGGCTTCGCTGCGTTCGATCTTGGCGACCAGCAGGCCGTGTCCGCCTTCCTTGCGCAGCAATTGCCGCGCCTCGTCCATGTCGCTGCCGTCGCGCGCGAAGGAGACGGCGAGGTAGTCGACGCCGAGTTCGGCCGCCAGCTTGATGTCGAGCCGATCCTTGTCGGTCAGGGCGCCGGCAGACAATCCGCCGCCCTGCTTGTTGATGCCCTTGTTGTCGGAGAGTTCGCCGCCGACGATGACTTTCGTGGCGATGCGCGGCCCCTCCACCGCCGTCACCTCCAGCGCGATCTGTCCGTCGTTCAGCAGCAGCACATCGCCGGTCAGCACATCGCGCGGCAGGCTCTTGTAGGCGACGCCGACGCTCGTCGCCGTGCCGGCTTTCGGATCCAGCGAGACGTCGAGCGTGAACGGTTCGCCGTCCACAAGCTGCACGGGACCGCTGGCGAAGCGTTCGATGCGGATCTTCGGCCCCTGCAGGTCGCCGAGCACCGCGATCTGCTTGCCGACCTGCTCGGCCACCTCGCGCACCATCTGCACGCGCTTCGCATGCGCCTGCGGCTCGCCGTGGGAAAAATTGATACGCACCACATCGGCGCCGGCGATCAACAGGTCGGCCAGGACCTTGGGATTGTCGGTGGCGGGACCGAGCGTGGTAAGGATCTTGGTGCGACGAAGCATGAGACGGGCAACCGCGGTGACTGAACAACGGCGGACAGTCTAATCCGTTCGTGTTGCCGGAATGAAATGCGGTTACCGATCCGCCGATAAGCCGCGACGATGATCGATCTTCGTGTGGGTCAGGCTTCAGCCTGACTTCCGAACAGGCCGGCTAAAAGCCGGCCCCACAGGAAGAGCAAGAGGGGGATTTTCGTTAGGCCCCGGCGCGTTCTTCCAGAACCGCGACGGCCGGCAGCTTCTTGCCTTCGAGGAACTCGAGGAAGGCACCGCCGCCGGTCGAGATATACGAGATGTCGTCTTCGACCCGGTACTTTTCGACCGCTGCGAGCGTGTCGCCACCGCCCGCAATGGAGAACGCGGAACTGCGGGCCACGGCCTGCGCCAGCGCCTTCGTGCCCTCGCCGAACTGGTCGAACTCGAACACGCCGATCGGGCCGTTCCAGACGATCGAACCCGCGGTCGCGCAGAGTTTCGCAAAGTGCTCGGCCGTATCCGGGCCGATGTCGAGGATCATTTCGTCGGCAGCCACCTGATCGACCTTCTTCACGTCGGCCTCGGCATTCGCCGAAAACTCCGTCGCCACCACCACGTCGGTCGGCAATGGCAGTTCGACCTTGAGTTCGGCCGCACGCTTGAGCAGGCCTTTCGCGATATCGAGCATCTCCTTCTCGACCAGCGACTTGCCGATGTCGTGTCCCGCCGCGGCCAGGAAGGTGTTGGCAATGCCGCCGCCGACGATCAGCCGGTCAACCTTGGTGAGCAGCGTCTCCAGCACCATGAGCTTGGTGGATACCTTCGAGCCCGCGACGATCGCCACGAGCGGGCGCTTGGGCTTTTCCAGCGCCGTTTCGAGCGCGACGAGTTCGTTCATCAGCAACGGCCCGGCGCAGGCGACCTTGGCAAACTTCGCCACGCCGTGCGTGCTGGCCTCGGCGCGATGCGCGGTACCGAAGGCGTCCATCACATAGACGTCGCAGAGAGCGGCCATCTTGCGCGACAGGTCTTCCCTGTCCTTCTTCTCGCCCTTGTTGAAGCGCACGTTTTCGAGCAGCACCACTTCGCCCGGCTCGACACTCACCCCGTCCAGCCAGTTCTTTTCGAACCGGACCTTGTAGCCCAGCAGCTCCGACAGACGCTGCGCCACCGGCGCGAGCGAGAACTCTTCGTCGTACACGCCTTCCTCGGGACGGCCGAGATGCGACATCAGCATGACGCGGGCGCCCGCATTCTTTGCGGCCTGGATCGTCGGCAGCGACGCGCGGATACGGGCATCGCTCGTCACGACACCACCCTGCACAGGCACGTTGAGATCCTCGCGGATCAGCACGCGTTTGTCGCGCAGGTCGAGATCGGTCATTCGCAGGATGGACATTTATCGCTCCGCAGCCAGCTGGCCAGATCGGCCTCGTCATTCCCGCGCAGGCGGTCCCACGGGGATTTCCTTCGGTCAGAATCCATCTGAATCAAGAAGCTGGATCCCCGCCTGCGCGGGGATGACCACTTGATCAATGCTTACTTCGAAATGACGCGAGCCATCTCCAGGACCTTGCTCGAATAGCCCCACTCGTTGTCGTACCACGACACGATCTTCACGAAGGTGCCGTCGAGCGCGATGCCGGCCTCCGCGTCGAATACGGAGGTCCGTGCGTCGCCGCGGAAATCGGTGGAGACCACTTTCTCTTCCGTGTATCCGAGCACGCCCTTCATCGGCCCTTCTGACGCGGCCTTCATGGCGGCGCAGATCTGCTCGTAAGTGGTGTCCTGCTTCAACTCCACCGTCAGATCGACCACCGAGACATCCGAGGTCGGCACGCGGAACGACATGCCGGTCAGTTTCTTGTTCAGTTCCGGGATCACCACGCCGACGGCCTTCGCCGCGCCGGTCGACGAGGGAATGATGTTCTCCAGGATGCCGCGCCCGCCGCGCCAGTCCTTGTTCGAGGGGCCATCGACGGTCTTCTGCGTCGCCGTCGTGGCGTGCACGGTTGTCATCAGTCCGCGCTTGATGCCGAAGCTGTCGTTCAGCACCTTGGCGATCGGCGCCAGGCAATTCGTCGTGCACGAGGCATTGGAGATGATCGCCTGGCCCGCGTAGGTCTTGTCGTTCACGCCGAAGACGAACATCGGCGTGTCGTCCTTCGACGGCGCCGACATGATCACTTTCTTTGCACCGGCGCTGATGTGCTTCTGCGCTGTCTCTTTCGTGAGAAACAAGCCCGTGGACTCGACGACGATATCGGCGCCCACGTCGCCCCACTTCAATTCAGCGGGATCCTTGACCGCAGTGAGACGGATCTTCTTGCCGTTCACCACCAGCGTATTGCCGTCGACCGACACCGTGCCCTTGAACTGGCCGTGCACGGAATCGTATTTCAGCATGTAGGCGAGATAGTCCGGCTCGAGCAGATCGTTGATGCCCACGATCTCGATGTCCGGAAAATTCTGCGTGGCCGCGCGAAATACCATGCGCCCGATGCGACCGAACCCGTTGATGCCGACTTTGATGCTCATTAGCTGCTCCAATGAAAAATTCCGGTCGCCAAGCTCCTCGGTCATTCCCGCGAAGGCGGGAATCCATCTGGCTTTGACAGGATGGATCCCCGCCTTCGCGGGGATGACTGAGCGGCTCCCTAGAGAACTGACTGAACCGCTTTCACCACGTTTTCAACCGTAAACCCGAAGTGTTTGAACAGGTCTTTCGCCGTGCCCGACGCGCCGAACGAATGCATCGCGACGACGCGACCGCGGGTACCGACATACCGCCACCAGGTATCCGGCGCTGCGGCTTCGATCGCGACACGGCACTCGACCGCCGGCGGCAACACGGAATCGCGATACGCCGCATCCTGCGTGTCGAAAATGTTCGTGCTCGGCATCGACACGACGCGTACGCGAGTGCCCTGTTGTTCGAGCGTTGCGGCTGCCTCGACCGCCAGCGCGATCTCGGAGCCGGTGGCGATCAGGATCACCTGCGGCGTTCCAGCCGAATCCTTCAACACGTACCCGCCGCGCCGCACATTCTCGATCTGCTGCGCCGTTCGAGGCTGCGCCGGCAGGCCCTGACGCGTGAGCGCGAGCACGGACGGCCCGTTGCGGCGCTCGATCGCATCCGCCCAGGCCACGGCCGTTTCCAGCGTGTCGCAGGGGCGCCAGACCGTCATGTTCGGAATGAGGCGCAGGCTCGGCAGGTGTTCGATGGGCTGGTGCGTCGGGCCGTCTTCGCCGAGGCCGATCGAGTCGTGCGTCATCACATAGATCACGCGCTGCTTCATCAGCGCCGACATGCGCATGCCATTGCGGGCGTAGTCGGAGAAGACCAGGAACGTGCCACCGTAGGGAATCTCGCCGCCATGCAGCGCCACGCCGTTCATGATCGCGGCCATGCCGAATTCGCGCACGCCGTAGTGCAGATAGTTGCCGGAAGCATCGGCGCCCGTGATCGACTTCGAGTCCTTGCGGTTCGTGTTGTTCGAACCGGTCAGGTCCGCCGAACCGCCGAACAGCTCCGGTAGCGCCGGACCGTAGGCATTGAGCGTCTGCTGCGAGGACTGGCGCGTCGCCAGGTTGCCGCCGGCGTCGGCCACCTGGGCCGTGTACTTGCGCACCACTTCCGACCACGCAGTCGGCAGATCGCCCTGCATGCGGCGCTGGAATTCTGCCGCCAGGTCCGGCAACTGCTTGGCATAGGCCTGGAACTTCGTCTGCCAGTCCGCTTCGGCCTTCTTGCCGCGTTCGCGCGCATCCCAGCCGCGACGGATGTCGTCGGGGATGACGAAGGGTTCGGAGTTCCAGCCGAGCTGCTTGCGGGTCGCGGCGACTTCATCCGCGCCCAGCGCGGCGCCATGGGTCGCTTCGGTACCCTGCTTGTTGGGCGAGCCCCAGCCGATGATGGTCTTGCAGCAGATCAGGCTCGGACGGTCGGTCACGGCCTTCGAGGCGGCGATCGCTTTTTCGATGGCCTGCGGATCGTGTCCGTCGACATTCGGCACGACGTGCCAGCCATAGGCTTCGAAGCGCTTCGGTGTGTCGTCCGTGAACCAGCCGTGGACTTCGCCGTCGATGGAAATGCCGTTGTCGTCGTAGAAGGCGACCAGCTTGCCGAGCTTCAGGGTGCCGGCCAGCGAGCAGGCCTCGTGCGAGACGCCTTCCATGAGGCAGCCGTCGCCGAGAAATACCCAGGTGTGGTGATCGACAATCTCGTGTCCCGGACGATTGAAGCTGGTCGCCAGCATCTTTTCGGCCAGCGCCATGCCGACAGCGTTGGCCAGGCCCTGGCCCAGCGGACCGGTGGTGGTCTCGATGCCCAGATGCGTGTCGTGCTCCGGATGACCAGCGGTATGCGAACCGAGCTGGCGGAACGCCTTGAGGTCATCGATCGTCAGGGGATAGCCGGTCAGGTGCAGCAGCGAATACAGCAGCATCGACCCGTGGCCGTTCGAAATGACGAACCGGTCGCGATCGGCCCACTGCGGATTGCCGGGATTGTGCTTGAGGTGGTCGTTCCACAAGACTTCGGCGATGTCGGCCATGCCCATGGGCATGCCGGGATGGCCGGAATTGGCTTTCTGAACAGCGTCCATCGCCAGTGCCCGGATGGCATTGGCAAGTTGTCTGCGCTGCGACGTCATCGACCAACCCCTTCGCGGAAACCCGGTTTTCGAGAGCCGCGCATTCTGGACCAAGGGGGCGTCAGCGGCAATCGAACTCGACGATGGCACGCGCCGGAAGGACAGGTTTGGCAGTGGAACTTTGTGAGCGACGCGACGTATCTGACGGCAGGCAGTATCGGTCGGCGGCGGAGTCTTGGCTCCTGCTGTGGGGCCGGCTTAAGCCGGCCTGAGAACTGTCAGGCTGAAGCCTGACCCACAGGAATAAGCAGATCGCACGGGCGGAACCTGCGCCGACGACGCCGGTCCAGAACTGCGGACGCCGTCGCGTTCCTCCCGACCGACTCGAATGACCGACAGTGAGACGGACCGCAAATAATCTTCCCGTGCCGCGCGAACTGCCCGGGCGATTAGAGATGGGTCACCTTTTGCGGCCGGGGCGCATTGCTACGATCCCGGGCGCAATCGGTTGGCCGAATGATTATGTCGCGCCTCGGCGCGGCATCCGACCACAAGGGCAGCAATGAAGTCGTTTCGCCTCATTCAGTTCACGGATACCCATCTGACGGGAGACATGGCGGCAACCATTCGCGGTGTCGCCAGCCTGCCGGCCCTGCGCGCTGTCATGGCCGACGCACAGCACCGTTGTCACCGCCCCGACGGCATCCTGTTGACGGGCGATCTGGTGCAGGACGATCCGACCGGCTATGCGCTGATCCGCCAGGTGTTCGGCGCCTCGCCGGTGCCGGTGCTGTGTCTCGCCGGCAATCACGATCTGCCCGACCACATGCGCGCCGCGCTGCGCGGCGATCCGTTCCATGTCGGCGGCGAAGTCGAATTCGGTCGCTGGCTCGTGGTCCTGCTCGACACCTGGGTCGAGCACAGCGCCGGTGGACGCCTCGGTGCCGCACAGCTCGCGCGACTGCGCGAAACGCTGCAGGCCCATCGCAATCATCATGTGCTGCTCTGCCTGCATCATCATCCGATCCGCATGCGCAGCGAATGGCTCGACCAGGTGGGCCTGGAGGATGCGGACGAGTTCCTGTCGATCGTGCGCACGCATTCGAACGTCCGCGGCGTGCTGTGGGGTCACGTGCATCAGTCGCTCGACAGCTTCGTTTCCGGCGTACGGTTCATGGCGACGCCCGCCACCTGCGCGCAGTTCCTGCCGAACAGCGACGACTTCGCCATCGACAACCGCCCGCCCGGCTATCGCGTGCTGGAACTGCTGCCCGACGGCACCATCGCCACGGAAGTGATCTGGCTGGAGCGCTACGCGCAGCGCGTCGTCGCCTGATCCGTCGCTGGCCTGATCGCTGGCGAGCGCCGCCGGATCGGCAGATACTGGCCGCGATGCCAACGTTCAGCCGGTTTCTCGCCAGCACCATCCTCGTCCTTGCTCTGGTCCAGACCGCTGCGGCGGCGGATGCAGTCCCGGCGCGCCATGCACTGTGGTCGCTGAAGGGCAAGACCAATACCGTCTACCTGCTGGGCTCGGTCCACTTTCTCAATCCTGCGGATGAGCTGCCCGGCGCGATCGACGCCGCGTATCGCGATGCCGAACGCCTGGTGATGGAAATCGACATGGACGATCTCGATCCCATCGCCGCGCAGCAGACCACGATGGAGCTCGGCCTGCTGCCGGACGGCGTGACGCTCGAATCCGAACTGGGCAGCGAGGCCTATCAGCAGGTATCGAAGCAGGCCCGCGTCATCGGCATCGACCCGGCGCTGCTCAATCGCTTCCGGCCCTGGCTCGCCGCCATGACGCTGGTGCAGTTGCAACTGATGAAGCAGGGACTGGACCCGCAGTCCGGTGTCGAACAGCGACTGACGGCGCGGGCCATTGCCGATCGCAAGGAAATCACCGGGCTGGAAACGATGCAGCAGCAGCTCGGCATGCTGGCGGGACTCTCGACCGCGCAGCAGCGCGAATTCCTGCTCTACAGCGTCGAGGACGCCGAGCACGCGGCGCAGGAAATCGATGAGCTGATCGGCGCCTGGCGCAACGGCGACACCGACACTCTGGCGCGCCTGCTCGCCGAAGGATTCGACAAGTATCCCGACCTGTACCGTCCGCTGACCGTCGATCGTAATCGACAGTGGCTGGGTCCGATCGAGGAGCTACTGAAGGCGAAGGACGACTACCTGGTGGTCGTCGGCACGTTGCATCTGGTGGGCAAGGACAGCGTCATCGATCTGCTGGAAGGCCGCGGCCACACCGTGACCCAGCACTGAAGCGTCGCTCAGACTTCCACCATCTCGAAATCTTCCTTGCCCGCGCCGCAATCCGGGCAGCGCCAGGACAGCGGCACGTCGTCCCAGCGTGTTCCGGGGGCGATGCCGGAGATGGGATCTCCCTTCTCCTCCTCGTAGACATAGCCGCAGATCACGCACATGTAAGCTTTCATCAACGATCACGCCGGGCAAGTGAGGGAAGTCGGCGATTATAAGGAAGTGTCGCCGCCGCAGTGTTGGAAAAACCGCGGTTTCACTGCCCTCGGTTTCCCTGGCGCCGCGACCCTCTTACTATCGCGGCCCTGTTCACGCGGAGTTGCAGCCTTGTCCCTTTTCACCGATGCCTCGCAGTACATTCCCGGCGGCGTCAATTCGCCCGTCCGCGCCTTCCGCTCGGTCGGCGGCGAGCCGGTGTTCATCGAGCGGGCCAGCGGCGCACACGTGTTTTCCTCGGAGGGACGCCAGTACGTGGACTACGTCGGTTCCTGGGGACCGATGATCCTCGGTCACGCGCACCCGGACGTCATCCGCGTCGTGCAGGAACGCGCCGCCCTCGGTCTTTCCTTCGGCGCCCCGACCCGCATCGAGACACAGCTCGCCCGCAAGGTCTGCGAACTCATGCCGTCGATCGAACTGGTGCGCATGGTGAGTTCCGGCACCGAAGCCACCATGAGCGCCATCCGTCTGGCCCGCGGCTTCACCGGTCGCAGCAAGATCGTGAAATTCGAGGGCTGCTATCACGGGCACTCGGATTCGCTGCTGGTCAAAGCGGGTTCCGGCGCACTGACCCTCGGCATCCCGACCTCGCCGGGCGTACCGCCCGAACTTGCGGCCCACACGATCACCCTCGCCTACAACGACATCGCCCAGGTGCAGCAGACCTTCGCCGACATGGGCGATCAGATCGCCTGCATCATCGTCGAGCCGATCGCCGGCAACATGAACTGCGTGCTGCCCGTCCCCGGCTTTCTCGAAGCACTGCGCGCCGTCTGCGACCGGCACGGCAGCGTGCTGATCTTCGACGAAGTCATGACCGGTTTCCGCGTCGCCCTCGGCGGCGCGCAGGCCCTCTACGGCATCAAGCCGGACCTGACGACGCTCGGCAAGATCATCGGCGGCGGCATGCCGGTCGGCGCCTTCGGCGGCCGGCGCGACATCATGGAACAGATCGCACCGCTCGGCCCCGTGTACCAGGCCGGCACGCTCTCCGGAAATCCGGTGGCCATGGCCGCCGGTCTCGCCACCCTGGAAGCGATCAGCACGCCAGGCTTCCACAAAGAACTCGGCGAACGGACCACACAACTCATCGAAGGACTGAACCTGGCCGCTCGCGCAGCGAACGTGCCCTTCAGCACGAACCACGCCTGCGGCATGTTCGGCCTGTTCTTCACCGACAAGTCGCCGGTGCGCTACTTCCGCGAAGTGATGGCCTGCGACGTCCCGCGCTTCAATCGCTTCTTCCACGCCATGCTCGATGAGGGCGTGTACCTCGCGCCGTCGGCGTTCGAGGCGGGGTTTGTGTCGGCGGCGCATGCGGCGGCGGATGTGGAGCAGACGATCGCCGTCGCACGCAAGGTATTCGCGATGCTCTGACTCTCTGGGTCAGACGCTCCGGGTCAGCGGAACTTGTAACTCAGGTAGAGGTTCGCGCTGTACACCTCGTACAGGACATCGCCCCAGGCGCTGTTGGGATCGCCCGGCACGAGCGGTGCGTCGCGAAACATTTTATCGGTGCCGCGCAGATCGAGATTCAGATCCATGCGCGGCAATGCATCGCGCCAGTGCGCACCCACTCCGCCGTAATAACCATAGGCGGCGGTCGGACCTTCATAGCGGGCCGCGCCGGCAAAGGCGCTGACCGCAAACTTCTTGCCGAAGCGGTAGCGGAAGTCGATGGCGCGCACACCGATCAGCGACTGTCCATCGACGGTATCGAATTCGGCACGCACACCCAGATCGACAGAACGCGACATCGCGCGTCTTGCGCCGACGGCAAGATGCGGCCCCACGGTGCTGACTTCCTCTTTCGGAGTGACACCCTTGTCGGAGGGGTCGTAATTGAGCTGACTCGCATTGAGACCGGCGTCGACGAAGACCTCCACATTGTTCGCGGTGCGCGTACTGGCGTCACTGACCAGCAGCGGTCCCCGATCGAATGACGGCTGACCCGGCACGTAGCGCACGAACGCACCGAAACGACCGAAGTCCTCGCCGAACACATCCTTGCCGGACTGCACCTCGGCGCCGAACACGAAGTCCCGCCATGCACGGGAGTAACTCAGCGCGAGTTCGTATTCGCGCTCGTAGTCGATGCCGTAGTACTCCTCATTCTTCAGCGAGCGGTAATGGAGGTCGAAGCGACCGCCAAAGTTGGGAGCCCAACCGACACGCAGGCTATGACTCTGCGCGCCCACTGCGTCGCCCAGAACACGGTCGTCGCCACCCCAGTGTCCGATTACATGCCCGTCATTGGAGGTGCCGTCAGCGTAAATGTTGTTGATGTACCAACTATTCTGCCAATCCGAAATCTCGAACGTGAGATCGAACTGATTCCAGAGCCGCGGAATGTCGAGACCGGCCGACAACGACGCGTTGCCCAGACGCCAGCCCTCATTGCGCGAGCCATCTTCGCCCGCGTATTCAAAATAGACCGCAAACGGCGTGCGCGCCGGAAACACGAAGCGCGTCGCGAGCGCCGCGACCTGATTGCCGAACTGGTCCTGCGTCGGATCGGCCACGTTGTCGTACTTCACCGGATTGAAGAACGCGTCGAGAAAATCGCCAAACGAATCGGGACGCGGACCGCCGCCGTACTGCAATAGACGACTCGCCGACAACGACCAGCCCGGCGCGGGTTCGATGGCGACCAGCATCCCGCCGATGCGCGGCTTGCCGCTGGTCGGCTCACCCAGGTAGGTGAAGTTGTCGCGATAGGACATCTCCGCCGCGTACAACTCGTACGAGAAGCCGAGCCTGGAGATGGGCTTGTAGTTGGAGATGGACACGCCCGGCATCGTCGGCGCGTGAGTCGTGATCAACATGCCGCTGTCGGTCATGGGCGACCACCAGTGATCGCGATAACCGATGTCGATCTGGGCGTACTCGAAGCCCATGCTGATCCAGGAACCCACGGCACTGGTTTCGTCGGGATACGCCAGCCCACCACCCTGGATGAGAATGTAGTCGTTGAACTGAAAGAGTCCCTGCACCGACGCATCCCAGGAATCCTCCGCGCCCATGCCATGCCTGTTCGGCAGCGTCTTGTCGGAATCGCGGGTGGCGGCAGCCTCGATGCTGGCGTGGGTCAGCGCCAGACGATTCATGTACGAATCGAGGTAGCGCCGCACCGAATTGCAGAGCACTTTGTCGACCGCGCACGCTGCCGGCAAGGCATCCAGGACTTCCGCTGCGGCAAACGGCCGCTTGATGACGGGACGTCCCGCCAGCAGCATGACCTGTTCGATCTGGCGCTCGATCTCCGGGGAAAGACCCAGCGGCAGATAGGGCGATGCGCCGCGGGCGTGCACCGATGCGGAGAGACAGGTCGCCAGCAAGCCGACAAACGTCCCGACAGCTTTACGGATCAGAATCGTCGCTCCTTCGTTGGCGCACCACGCGCCGTATCGGACTCCAGCAATTCCCGCAGGGCTTCATGCAGCCGCTGGGGAAACGCCTGCTGATTCTCCAGGAACCAGCGGCGCGAATTCTGGCTCAACCGCGCCCGTTGCGCATCTGTCAGCGCCAGCAACGCCGCGATCGTGGCTTCCAGATGCTGCTCATCGAAAAAATAAGTGGTGGCCAGTCGCTGCGAACCGACATGCGCATGACGCACCAATGCGCCTCGCTCGTTCGTCACCAGCTCGTTCATGGGAGCTGCATCGACGGTCACGGTGATCGCGCCGACACTAAGCGCCTCGACGATGTAGTGCCCCCATCCTTCGGTCAGCGAAAGGCAGAGATGAAACTGGCTGGCGTTCTGTAATCGTCGCAGTTCCGGATCATCCACGTATCCGACACGGCGATCGATGTTGGCGGCGACGATCTCCGGGGAATTCGTGTCGGCGTCATGCTGCACTACCGTCAGTTGCGGCCATTCCGGGTGCCGCGCCCAGACACGCAGCAACCGGTCGGTCCCCTTCATCGAACTCTTGCCCGCCAGGTGAAAAAAAGTCGCCTTGCGAGGCACGTCGGCATCGTATCGATCGTCGCTGGCAAAGCCGACATGAAACACGCGACACCCCAGCGACCGGAATACCTCCGTGGTGTATCCGGTTTTCGACCACACCACATCGATACCGGAGAGCATCCGCCGGTCGTGTGCATCGAACCATTCCGGATTGGGTACGGCCACATTTATGTCAGACGTCGGCAGGTATTCCGACCAGACATGCTCGAGCATCACATTGAGATCGCCGTCTGCTCGAGTCGAGTGGATCAATCGCTGCCACAGCAACGCCCAACGAACCCGCAACTGCGACCACAGCGAGCGGCGACGGCGCGCCTGGACGGCGTCGATCCGCGTGATGCGAACCTCGTGACCGGATTCCCGCAACGCCGACTCCAGCAGGGCCAGATCACGAGACAGGCCGACCCCGTTGGCCTTGCCGATGATATTGATTCGCCGCTGTCGAGTAGCCACGGGATGCCAAGTTTGACGGGCCGGAATGGACGCGCAATCTAGCATCCGCAGTTGCAGCTGTCCGATGCGGCGGACAGCTGCATCACGCGCACAGATCACCGGATTGACGTCGTCCACGAGGGCCGACACGATAGAAAGTGTTCCGGACTCGTTCGAAAAGGCTCTGTGACCGATGCGCTCTTTTGGCTCAATCCTGCTGCTGTTCGCCGCTTCTCTGATCGCCGCCGCTGCACTGG
>CAYWHG010000041.1:25379-32066 GCA_964457865.1 uncultured Steroidobacter sp. | reverse complement strand
CGCTCGATCTCGCGCAGCACGCCGAGCGCTGGGGTTATCGGCGTTACTGGCTGGCGGAGCATCACAACATGCCGGGCATCGCGAGTGCGGCGACGTCCGTGGTGATCGGTCACGTGGCGGGCGGCACCTCGACGATCCGGGTCGGCGCCGGCGGCATCATGTTGCCGAATCATTCGCCGCTGGTGATTGCCGAACAGTTCGGCACGCTCGAGTCCCTGTATCCCGGTCGCATCGATCTGGGCCTCGGTCGCGCGCCGGGCTCCGATCAACTGGCGGCGCGCGCGCTGCGTCGCAACCTGTCCTCCGATCCCGAAGAATTTCCGCAGGACATCGTCGAACTGATGGGCTATTTCCAGCCGGCGCAGCCGAACCAGTCGGTGCGTGCGGTGCCGGGCGCGGGACTCGAAGTGCCATTGTGGATCTTGGGATCGAGCCTGTTCGGTGCGCAGGTCGCGGCCGCGTTCGGACTGCCGTTCGCCTTCGCGTCGCACTTCGCGCCCGCGCAGATGATGCAGGCGATCCAGATCTATCGCGACGGCTTCCGGCCCTCGGCGCAACTCGACCGTCCGTACGTCATGCTCGGGTTCAATGTCTTTGCGGCGGACAGCGACGAAGAAGCGCGTCTGCTCGCCAGCTCCGTGCAGCAGGCCTTCGTGGCATTGCGCACGGGACGGCCGATGCAGTTGCAACCGCCGGTGCCGGGCTATCTGGACCGGCTCGGTGCGCACGAGCGCGCCATCCTGAGCGACGTGCTGTCGTGCTCGGCCATCGGTTCCGCGGCGACGGTGCGCGAAAGCATCGAGGCCTTCCTCGCGCGGACCCGGGCAGACGAACTCATCATCGCCTGCAACATGTACGATCACGCCGCGCGTCTGCATTCCTACGAGATAGCCGCACAGGTGCGCGACTCGCTGGGAGGGACGTGAACGCTGGAGCAGATTCGGAACCGGTTCGCCGGCCGGCGCGTAGTGAGATACCGTACACGCGCTGGCTGACAGGGAGAGAAGACCGTGCTGCACAGGTTCTTTGCGGCCAACCGTCGGATTTCGCAGGCATTGACGCCGCGGCACATCGACGAGGCGAATGTTTTCGGAGCCTTTCGCAAGATTGGTGCCCTGCTGCTGTCGCGGCCGGACGTGCGGACAGTCGTCGATGTCGGGGCGGGCAGGAGCTGGCATTTCCCGCGCCACTACAAGCACTGGTACGGCATCCATCTCATCGGTCTGGACATCGATGGCGCGGAGATGGAGCCGAACGATGCGCTGGACGAGAAGATCGAGTGCGATGTTTCTGCCGCGATTCCGCTGGCGGACGATTCGGCAGACCTGTTCATGGTCCATTCCGGCATCGAACACTTTCCCGACAATCAGAAGTTTCTCGAAAGCGCCTTGCGCATCCTGCGGCCCGGCGGATTTCTCGTCGCGCAGTTTCCCAGCCGTTTTGCGCCGTTTGTCATCGCGAACCGGCTGCTGCCGGCAAGCATGAGCCGGCGCGTGCTCGACAGCGCGATGGGCGAGCGGGCCCGACTGCTGGGGTTCGAGGCTCACTACGATCGCACCGACTACGCCGCCTTTCGCAGAATGTTCGGCAAGGTCGGCTTCGAAGAGCTGTATCACCTGCCCGGGTACAGTAGCAGTGCCTATTGCGAATTCTTCGTGCCGCTGTTCATGCTCTCCTATCTATATGACGCGCTGACCTTCACGCTCGGCATCAGACAACTCGCCGCCTACAACTTCTGGGTGCTGCGCAAGCCGGCGACCGATGCGGAAGCGGAACCGCTGCGTCTGTACGCGTGGATGAGATGAGCCCGCGTCGCGTCATCTTGTTCTGATTCCCAGACATCTGTCGCCGCGTGGCGTCACTGCTGTGCATCAACACAACATCGATTGATGAGTATTGATGATGATGAGGAGAAGCGATGACGTCGCTTCAATTCATCACGTCGACGTCATCATGTTGTCATCGAGCAACGCAAAATCCTGTCGAGTGAATCGAGGCGGGGTGAATTTCGATCACCCGGGAACAAACGATCTGCGCGGATGCTTTTGAGCGCGACGCCGATCGTTCTGCGTCGTGTTCTCTCTCGAAGCTACCGCATCGTTGTCCTCTGAAAGCGACTTTCGCTTTCACCGGTCCATTGATGCACGCTGAAGCAGCAGCGACGTGCAAGCGTCGTCAGGAACAGTGCAGAACGCCAGGCGCAGTGGATGTCCTGTCTTGAGCGAACGCGATGCAAGACAACAGATGGGCGCGATCATGTCGGTGCAAGAACCACAAGCACGCACATGTTCAGCTTCTCGTCGGTCCGCAGCGACAGTCGTTCGAAAGTGGGAACGGGACTTGCTTGAACAAGACACGAGAACAGGGAAGGGAAGGGCGAGAACGGGGGCTTATGCAAGCGCATCGACGCCCGGTCGGTGGCCTGCGGCACGAATCAGTATGGAGCCTCTAATGCGCGTCAAGAAATTCGAGTCCGGTCTGCTGGTGGCAACGATTGCCCTCTTCGTACAGCCCGTCGCAATTGCAGACGTCGTTTCCATGGCGCCTGCGCCAGCAGTCACCAGTGAGGTGCGCCACGTACCGGCGAGCGCCGTGGCTGTTGCGCAGGCTCGGCTTCCGCAGGAGTCGCTGCAATTTGCAGGTATTTCTCCTACATCGCAGGCACGTGCAGCGACCCTCGATGATGCGACTGTCGAGAGCCCGTCGAGCCTCAAGGATCTGCTGGCCCTGATCCTCGTCGGCGCGATGCTGGTTGCCTATCAGCTGTTTCGCAAACACCGCCTGCTGCGCCAGCAGCCATTCAGTCTCTGAATTCACGCGGTAGCTCTGCATGAGCAGCACCGGCTATTCAGAACGACCGGCGATGCCGGATATTGCGGCGCGCCCCTGGCGCGACCGGGCAGGCGACGTAAGCGCAGGCGAACCTGCGTCGGTGTTCGCGCTCAAGTCGCTGCTCTATCCGATCATTCCGGTCGTCACCCTGATGGCCTGCCTGTTCTTCTGGAACAAGCCGCTGCTGGGGCCGCACCTGCTGGTCGGTGTGCTGGCCTTCCTTGGCGTGGCCGACCTGCTGGACGTGGTGCCGCTGCGGATCACGCCCGCCAGCATCATGGCCCTGCGTTCATTGCTCGACATCATGCTGCGCTGGGGCGTCCTCATCCTCTTCATGTATCTGCTGCTGCGCCTGTCGACACTCGGCATGTACTTCAGCGGACCAGTGCTTACCACCTGGGCCATCGTCACGCCGTTCGCGCTGTGGCTGGGCGAGCTGGCTGCGCAGCAGTTCCTGTTGCGCACCTCGGCGAAGCAGCGCACGCGCCGCGCGGTGATCGTCGGTGCCACCGGCCTTGGGGTGCAGCTCGAACAGACGCTGGTCGGACGCCCGACGCTGCAGGTAAGTGTCGCCGGTTACTTCGAGGACCGCTCGGTGCCGCGTCTGCCGTCGGAATGCGTCGAGCACCTGCTCGGCAATCTTCCCGACGTGGCGCAGTACGTGACGCGTCACCGCATCGACATCGTCTACATCACGCTGCCGATGGCACCGCAGCCGCGCATCATCGAACTGCTCAACTCGCTGCGCGACTCGACGGCATCGATCTACTTCGTACCGGACCTCAAGGTCTTCGAACTGGTGCAGCCGCGCTTCGACATGGTCGACGGCATTCCCGTCATCGCGGTCTGCGAATCGCCGTACTACGGGGTTCGCGGACTGGCCAAGCGCGTGAGCGACGTGCTCATTTCCGGCACGGCGCTCCTGCTGCTGTCGCCGGTGCTGGCAGCAGTGGCGATCGGCGTGAAGCTAGGTTCGCCCGGACCGGCCATCTATCGCCAGCGCCGCTATGGACTCGATGGCAGGGAAATCACCGTCTACAAATTCCGTTCGCTGAGCGTCGTCGAGGACGGCGTCACCAGCTACACGCAGGTCGGCCGCAACGATACGCGCGTGACGCCGATCGGTGCGTTCATCCGCAAGACATCGCTCGATGAGCTGCCGCAGCTCTTCAATGTGCTGAAGGGCGACATGAGCATCGTCGGGCCGCGCCCGCATGCCGTGGCCGTGAACGAGCAATATCGCAAGCAGATTCCCGGATACATGGTGCGCCACAAGGTGAAGCCCGGCATTACCGGCTGGGCCCAGGTGAACGGCTATCGCGGCGGCGACGATCTCGATTCCATGACGATGCGTATCAGCTACGACATCGAATATCTGCGTCATTGGTCGCTGGGTCTGGACCTGATCATCATGCTGAAGACGGCATCAATCATCTGGAATGACCGACATGCGTACTGAAAACGGCTGGATGGAGCAGCGGGGGTTGCGGAACGTGCTGGTGGCCCTGGCGGCGCTGTTCGCCATCGCGCAGGCACAGGCCAACGGCGGCGCAGCCCCGAGCGACTACAAAGTGGGCGCCGGCGACCTGGTGAAGATCACCGTGTATGGCGCGTCGGACATGTCGACCGAAGTGCGCGTGGCCGAATCGGGTGGCATTACCTGTCCGCTGATCGGCCCGGTGCAGGTCGCGGGACTGTCGACGGGCGAGATCGAGAAACTGCTGGCGACGCGCTATGTCGACGGCGGCTTTCTGCGTCAACCGCAGATCGCCGTGCTGATCACGGAGTTCATGAGCCAGAAGATCTCGGTACTCGGTCATGTGACCAAGCCGGGCCAGTACGCGCAACGCGGCAGTGCGAACGTGCTCGGGCTCCTCGCCGAAGCCGGCGGCGTCAATCCGCAGACGGCGGCGGATCGCGCCACGTTGACGCGCGCCGATGGGACGCAGTCCGAGATCGATCTGGAGAAGCTCTTCGACGGCGATCCGGCGCAGAACCTCGCGGTCGGCGGCGGCGATCGCATCTATATCCCGAAGGCGGACCAGTTCTACGTCTATGGCCAGGTGCAGAAGCCGGGCCAGTACAAGCTCGAACGCAGCATGACCGTGTCGCGCGCCATTTCCGCCAGCGGCGGACTGACAGCGCGCGGCACCGAGCGGCGGGCGATCGTGAAGCGGCGCGGGCCGGATGGCGCGGAGAAGGAGTACTCGGTCAAGGGCACCGATGTGCTGCAGCCCGACGACATCCTGTTCATCAAGGAAAGTCTGTTCTGAGATCCGTGGCGAGGCAGACATGAGTTTCACGCAATTACTGACGATTCTCTGGGCACGGCGCCAGTTTCTCGTCTTCACGATCATCGCAGTGGTGGCGGTCGCCTGGCTGGCGTGGCTCGCCATGCCGAAAACCTACGTGGCCACGACCTCGGTCGTGATCAATACGCGCAGCGACGATCCACTGATCGCCTCGACGTCGAACCAGCCGTCGACGGCAGCGATCCTCGCCACGCAGATGGACGTGATCGCGAGCCGCGCTGTCGCGCTCAAGGTGACCGACATGCTCAAGCTGCCGACGGATGAAGCGGCCGCGGAGACTTCGGAGCTGCCGGTGCGCAAGCGCGAAAGCTGGGCCAACGAACTGCTGCAGAAGCTGTCGGTCAAGCCGGTGGCGGACAGCAGCGTGGTGCGCATCCGCGTGCAGGACGAGGACCCGCAGTTCGCCTCCGACGTAGCCAATGCATTCGCCGAAGCCTACATGCAGACCAGCCTCAACCTGCGCCTCGATCCCGCCAAGCGACAGAGCATGTGGTTCGACGAGCAGCTGACCCGGCTGCGCACTGTCGTCGAGGACCGCCGCCAGAAGTTGTCGGAATACCAGCGCGAGCACGGCATCGTCGCGACCAGCGAGCGCATGGACGTGGAGAACGCCCGGCTCGAAACGCTGTCGCGGCAATTGCTGGAGGCACAGCGTACCGCGCAGGAAACCGGCGCACGCGTCAGCCAGTCCACGCACGCGTTGAGCGGCGACCGGTTGTCCGAAGTGCCCGAGGTCATGGGCAATGCCCTGTTGCAGGGATTGAAGGGAGATCTGATCCGCGCCGAGGGCAGGCTCGCGGAACTGAGCGAACGCTACGGCAACAATCATCCGCAATACATCGCGGCGCGCGCCGAGATCGACTCGATCCGGCAGAAGATGTCCGCCGAAATCGCGCGGGTGCGCGGCTCGATCGAGCAGACGGCGCAGATCTCGCAGCGTGAAGTCGCCGATCTGCAGCGCGCCTACGACCAGCAGAAGCAGCACATCCTCGAACTCTCGCGCCAGCGCGACGAGCTGTCGGTGCAGGATCGTGAGGTGCAGACCGCGCAGGCCGCCTACGACGCCGCGCTGCAGCGCGCCAGCCAGCTGCGACTGCAGAGCCAGTTCACCGAAGCCAGTGTGGCCGTGCTGGATACCGCACTGCCGCCGCAGTCGCCGGCCGGCATGGGATTCGTCACCACCACCGCACTGTCGCTGGTGTTCGGCGCACTGCTGGGTGCGGCGCTGGCGCTGATGCTCGAAATGATCGACCGGCGCGTGCGCGACGGCGATGAGCTGGTACGCGTCGCCGGCATCGAGGTGCTGGGCGAAGTGCCGCGGCTGCGGGCCAGCTTCAAGCCCGCCCGCATCGCGCAGACACGCGGACCCGGGACATTGCTGGAAGGTGGCGCGGCCTGATCACGATCTGCGCCGCGACGCACTGGGTTTCTACCTGAGGTTGTCGGAATCAATTTATGGCGATCAACCCCATCAGCGAGTCGAGCCGATCCCATCAGCCGATCGGCGAGTTGCTCACGCAGTCGGCGCGACTGACCGAGCATG
>CAYWHG010000041.1:0-25279 GCA_964457865.1 uncultured Steroidobacter sp. | reverse complement strand
TCCCATCAGCCGATCGGCGAGTTGCTCACGCAGTCGGCGCGACTGACCGAGCATGACATCAAGCGCGTGCTCGCCCATCAGCGCAAGCGCGGCCTGCGTTTCGGCGAAGCGGCACGCAGCCTCGGACTCGTCTCGGCCGAGGACGTGCAGCAGGCACTGTCGCGCCAGTTCAGCTATCCCTACGTCCGTCGCGGCGAGTCGGGACTGCATCCGATGCTGATCACGGCCTATCAGCCGTTCGGTGCGGGTGCCGAAGCGTTCCGGATGCTGCGCAGCCAGCTCATGCTGCGCTGGTTCGACAAGGGCAGGAAGGTCATGGCGGTCGGTGCTGCCCGAACCGGAACCGGTTGCAGCACGCTGACGGCCAATCTCGCCATCAGCTTTGCGCAGCTCGGCGAACGCACCCTGCTGCTGGATGCGAACTTCCGCAATCCGGCGCAGCACCAGCTTTTCGGCATGTCGGCGGAAACGGGCCTGGCGGACGTTCTTCTCGGACGCTCCAGCGTGGAGAAATCCATCGTCTCCATTGCGCAGCTCAATGGTCTGGCGGTGTTGTGCGCCGGTCCGATTCCGCCGAACCCGCACGAGCTGCTGAGCAGCCGCGCGATGCAATACCTGCTCGAACTCGCCAGCGAGATCTACGACGTGGTGATCGTCGATGCGCCGCCGATTCTCGAGTATGCAGATGCACAGATGATCGCCTCGCGGGCCGGCGGCTATGTACTCGTGACCCGCCGCCATCGCACGCGCATGAACGATGTCAGCGCGGTCCAGGAAAGGCTCGGCCCTTCGGGAGCGACACTGCTCGGCGCCATCGTCAACGAATAGGGCCGGGAACGACGATGGCGATGACCCAGACACTCCGATCGCAGTTCATTCCGGCAGCCGCTGCCGGGACGAGCCGCGCCGAGTCCGTCTGGCTGACGCGCCTCATCGTGTTCGCGCCGCTGGTCTGCGCCACGGTGCTGGCCAAGTTCGCGCTGCCGGGACTGAACATTTCGTCCATCGGACTGCTGTTTCCCATGGTCATCGTCGCCGTGGCCGTCGGACTGGCGACGGGCAAGCTCCAGCCGGTGCCGATGCGTCTGGCGCTGTTCCTGCTGATGCTGTCCGTCCTGGCGTTGATCCAGGTGTGGCGCGGCGAGAATTTTTCGCTGCCGTCGCTGGCGATGATGGCCGTCCTCGGGTTTGCCTATGTGCCCGCGGCGAAAGCCGGCACGGTGACGCAGGAGGACGCGCTGCGCTTCTTCTGTAATCTCACCGCGCTGATCGCGCTCGGCGGCGTCATCCAGTTCGCGCTGCAGTTCGTGGGCGGCAAGGCGCTGGCGTTTCCGATCGAAACATTCGTGCCCGACTGGCTGCGCACGCACGGCTACAACAACATCGCGCCGCTGTATTACGGCGCCAAGATCTACAAGGCCACCGGTTTCGTGATGCTGGAACCGTCGGTCTTCTGTCAGTTGTGCGCGCTCGGCCTCACCGCCGAACTGGTCTACCGCAACCGCGGCTGGCGCATGGCCGCCTATGCTGCGGGCATCGTGGTGTCGTACTCCGGCACCGGGTTGCTGATTCTTGCGGTCACGTTGCCGGTGCTGGTCATTCTTTATCAGCGCTGGGATCTGTTGCTGCGCGGACTGCTGCTGCTCGCGATCCTGGCGTTGCTGGTCGAGCCGCTGAATCTGAACATCACGCTCAATCGCGCCAGCGAGTTCGGTTCTTCCGGCGGATCGAGCGCGTTCATCCGCTTCGTTGGCTGGATGAATCTGTTCGCCGACAAGATCTGGTCCGACCCCGCGCGAGCCTTGTTCGGCTATGGCGCCGGCACCTTCTTTTCTGCAGCCGAAGCCTACCGGGCCGGCGAAATGGCGCATGCCAAGATTTTCTACGAGTTCGGCGTGGTCGGTGGACTGCTGTACTTCACGTTCCTGTTCTACTGCTTCCTGGGTTCGCGTGCGCCGCTGGCGCTGCGCCTCGGCGTGCTGGTCGCGTATTTCATGAATGGCGCGTACTCGCCCTCGGTCACGGGCGTCGCGACGTCGCTGTTGTTGTGGCCGGCGCTGCCCGCCGCCGCGGCGCAGATACGAGCGCGGCGGCGGGTGGACGATGCGGAGGTGGCCCATGGCCACTGAACCTGCGCGCGTCGGGGCTTTGCCGCGCGATACCGCGATCGACTTCGTCCGCGGCGCTGGCATCCTGATGATCGGCGTGGATCACCTCGAGTTCCTCTGCGAGAAGCTCGCCGGCGAGGGATTCATCAATCCGTTCATCACCTGGCTGCGTATCGGCTGGTCGGGAGCGGCGGAGTTCTTCGTGTTTTTCTCCGGCTACCTCGCCGGCATCGTCTATCTCAAGACATTGCAGTCGCACGGCGCGGGGATGATGTGGGTGCGTGCGGCGCAACGTTCCTGGCACATCTATGTGCTGAACCTGCTTACGTTGTGCGTCGTCCTGCTGTTGTTGCAGACGCCGCTGCTGACGAGTCCGCAGGTCAATGAGGTTTCGCGCATGGCGGCCCTCCTGGGGTCCGATGCAGCCGCGGCGATCACCGGTTTCCTGGGGCTGCGGTTCGCACCGCTGTACTTCGAGATCCTCAATCTCTACATCGTGCTGCTGCTGCTCGTGCCGGTCGTGATCCTGTTGAGCCGGATCAGTGTCTGGCTGCCAGCCGCGATCTCCTTTGCCCTCTGGCTGGCAGTGCAGACAGGGGCGGTACCGCTGCTGGCGGATCACGGCAGCTTCAATCCGTTCGGCTGGCAGTTCATGTTCGTGCTGGGAGTGCTCGGCGGCACGTACGGGATTTTCCAGCGGCTGCAGCAGTGGTTCTCGCGCGATCGGTTGCTGAAGGTCAGCGGCGGCTTCCTGCTGCTGGCGTTCCTCGTCAAGGTCCTCGACCGCAGCGGCTGGTCCGTGCCGCTGCTGGGCCCGTTCGACATGCCGGGCTACGACAAGCCCAATCTCGGCCCGCTGCAGCTCGTGCACTTCCTGTTCTCGGTGGTGTTCGTCATGCAGATCGTGCCGCGCAGTCGGGAGGTGCAGTCGATGCTGGCGATGCGGGCGGTGACCCAGGTCGGGCGGCGTTCGCTCGAATGTTTCTGCATGAGCACGATTCTGGTGTACGCGGCGTCGGCGCTGTTGTCGCGTGTCGAGGCGTTCGATCCGGTGTCGATGCTGACGGCGGGTGCGGCGATCGTGGTGGGACTGTGCCTGTTTGCGCCCTTCGTCGACTGGATCGAGACGAAGCCCTGGCGCGGCCCGCGGCGCAAGCCCGGCGATGTGCCCCGGGATGTGACCGCGGATGTGAAATCGACACCCCGTGCGGATGAGACGATCGTCAGGAGACCCATATGACCTTGGCGCTGCTGTTCGTGAGCGCACTGTTCTTTCTGCTGGCGGTGCATCCGTTCGCGACCTATCCGCTGTCGCTGCTGGTGCTGCGTTCGCTGCGCGGCGCTCGCGTGCCGCAGCGCGACAGACAGGCGCAGGCCGAACCGCGACCGGTCCGGTTCGCGATCTGCATGTGCGCCTACAACGAAGAGCGCGTCATCGAACAGAAGATGCGCAATCTCATGGAGCTGCGCGAACGCGAACCCGGGCTGCAGATTCTCGTGTATGTCGATGCGTCGAGCGACCGCACCGCCGCGATCCTTGCACCCTATGCCGACCGGATCTTCCTGCACGTCAGCAGCGAGCGTCATGGCAAGACTTACGGCATGAACCTGCTGTCGGCGCGTGTCGATGCCGACATCCTGGTGTTCACGGACGCGAACGTCATGCTCGATCCGGCCTGCCTGGACGACCTGCGCCGGCACTTCGCCGATCCGCACATCGGCTGTGTCTGCGGCAACCTCAACTACATCAATGGCGGTGCATCGATCACCGCGGCCTCGGGATCGCTCTACTGGCGGTTCGAGGAGGCGCTGAAGCGGCTCGAATCCCAGACCGGCTCGATGATCGTGGCCGACGGTTCGATCTTTGCCGTGCGCCGCGAACTGCGGCATGCACCGCCGGACCACATCATCGACGACATGTATGTGTCGCTGATGGCACTGATCGACGGTCATCGCGTCATCCAGGCGCCTGACGTGCGCGCCTACGAGGAGTCGGTCGCCAAAAGCTCCGAGGAGTTCAGCCGCAAGGTGCGCATCGCCTGCCAGGCCTTCAATGTCCATCGCCTGCTGTGGCCGCGGCTGCGTCGCATGGACTGGCTGACGCGCTACAAGTATGTCTCCCACAAGCTGCTGCGCTGGCTGAGCATTTTCTTTCTCGGCATCGCCGCGCTGGCGTTCGTCGCGGCGCTGGTGTCGGCCGGTCATCCGCTGATCGCGCTTGGGCTGGTCGCGGTCGCATTCGTCTGCGGTGCGCTCGGGTATGTCTGGTCCGTCAGGCCGTTCGCCCAGATCGTCGATCTGCTGCTCGCATTGCTCGGTGCCGGTCTCGGCGTGCTGCGCTCGCTGCGCGGCGAACGTTTCCAGACCTGGACGCCGGCCAATTCCATTCGCGGAGGCGCCAAGTGAAGCGGCGCACGCTGCTCGCCTCATTGCTCGCCGCCGGCAGCTACCCGGCGCTGCGCGGCTTCGCGGCGGCAGAGCCGAAGGCGCCGCTGCTGCTCGGCGGCAAGCAGGCGAAATTCGGTGTGTACCTCGGCGCGGGTTGCACCGGCACCGCGCGCCTGCCGGCCTATCAGCAATGGCTGAAGCGCGACGTCGATCAGATGATCGAGTTCGTGTCATGGGACGTGCTCAAGGCGACAGGCGCCTGGGCAATCAAGTGCTGGGACACGGCCGGGCAGAAGTCCATGGTGTATTCGCTGCCCATGCTGCCGCCGAGCCGGTCCGCGAAGCTCGCGGACGGCGCCTCCGGAAAGTTTGACGAGCTGTTCGCGAAATACGCGGCGCTGCTGGTGAAGTGGGGCTACGGCGGATCCGTCATCCGCATCGGCTGGGAGTTCAACGCGAACTGGTACGCCTGGGATGCGAGCAAGGATCCGCAGTCCTGGGTAACGTACTGGCGCCGCATCGTCTCCGTCATGCGCAAGACGCCCGGCGCGTCGTTCACGTACGACTGGTGTCCGGCCGCCGCATCGAAAGGCTTCGATGCGGCGAAGGCCTATCCCGGCGACGACTACGTCGACATCGTCGGCCTCGACTTCTACAACATGCCGGTCGGCAACGACGATTCGCCCGAAGGGCGCTGGGACGCGCGCATGAACATGCAGCACGGGCTCAAGTGGCAGCGCGATTTCGCGAAGAGTCGCGGCAAGCCGCTGTCGATGCCGGAGTGGGGCACGGGCGTCCACAAGAAATGGGGCGGTCCGGACGACGATCCCTACTTCATCGACCACATGGCCGCGTGGATCGCCGACAGCCCGGTCGTCTATCACAACTACTGGGAGTACTGGAGCAAGGAGTTCGACACCCAGCTGGCCAACAACAGGCAGCCCGGCGCGAGCGCGGCGTTTCTGCGGCATTTCGGCGGCACTGCCGCCGCAGGCAGCGAGTGATCCCAATGCGCGCTCCCGGCGAAAAAAAGAAGAACTTCAATGCGGCACTGAATGGCTACCGCGGCCTGTGTGCGGCGCTGGTGTTCGTGTTCCATCTGGGCAGCGCCGGCATCATTCTCTGGCCGTCGGGGACGCCGGTCGCCGATCTGCTGGGCGCGCTGTGGCGCTCGCTGACCTACGGCGTCGAGATGTTCTTCATGATCAGCGGCTTCGTCATTCTGGGAAGCCTGCTGCGTCATCGCACCATCGGTGCCTTCCTGCAGGATCGCGTGAGCCGGATCTTCTCCGCCTGGGTGCCTGCGTTGTGTGCGGTGACCGCCGTGTGTCTGCTGCTGCAGATCCCGCCGCTCGATGATCGCAGTGCGGGCAGCGCGGCCGCGCTGTTTGTCGGCAATCTGTTCCTGCTGCCGCCCATTGTGCAATTCCCGATGATCCACCAGGTGTCGTGGAGCCTGAGCTACGAGTGGGTGTTCTACATCACTGCCGCCGTCGGCCTGTTTCTCTATCGGCGCAGCCAGCCGCGCTATGCGCTGATGACGTTGTGGTTCACGCTCGGCGCACTGTTCATCGTGCTGTTCCCGCGTGCGCTGTTCTTCCTCACCGGCATCATCGTCTTCTACTACCGCGACTGGTTTGCGGCGCGCACGCGCTGGCTGAAGTTTCCCGCGCTCAGTTTCCTGGTGTTCCTGCTGGCCTGGTCCGCCACCGGTGCCTTCATGGCGCATCTCAACGACACGATCTTCGACTTCCTGCTCGACGGTCGCTGGGTGGCGCTGCTGGTGGCCTTCGTGGCCTCGCTGCACCTGTTCGCCAGCGTCACGCTGGATGCCAGCCGGCAGGGGCGGTTCCTGAGCGGCCGTGTATTCCAGTTCCTGGGCAACATCAGCTACAGCTTCTATCTGTGGCACACGCTGGTGATGGCGCTGTTCAAGCGCATCGTGCTCGCCTACGTGGTGCCGGACTACGGCAGCACCGCGGGGTTCGCGGTGTTCGGCGTCTGCTCGCTGATCGTGGCCCTGCCGGTTTCCTGGATTTCCTGGCAGTTGTTCGAAGTGCGACTGGCCGCCGCGATGCGCGACTGGTTCCGCCGCCGCGCCGAACTGGGAGGACCGGTTCGTGCCACCTGAATTGAACCCGACTGAATGGAACCCGACCGCCAGCGCCGGATTGCGCGTGCTCTGGATCGCGCGCTACATGCCGTATCCGGCCGACGCCGGCGCCAAGGTGTATTCCGCGAAGCTGGCGGAATCGCTGGTCGCGGCCGGCGCCCGCGTGAGGTTTCTGGGGTTCGGCAGCCGCGATGCGGTGCCGGAAGAGGCGCGCCACATCGAGTGGCTGCCGGTACCGGACTCGCGTCGCCGCGAATGGCTCGCATTGTTTTCGCGCCTGCCGAATGGTGCCTCGGTGGATGCGAGTCCCGGCTATCGACGCCTGCTCGAAGCGCAGTTGCGCGAGCCCTGGGATGCCATCGTGCTCGATACCTACGCGGCCGGCTGGGCGCTCGATCGCTGTCTCGCGCAGCGATTCACCGCCGCTCCGCCGCCCGTGATCGTGCACGTGTCGCACAACCACGAAGCGGCGGTCTGGCGCGATCTGTCGGCGTCGGCCAGCGGCTCGCTCCTGCGCAGACTCGCGGCCTGGCAGAACGCGATCAAGGTGCGGATGCTCGAACAGCGGGTGGTCCGCAACGTCGATCTGCTGACCACCATCACCGACGAGGATCGCGCCGCGCTGACCGCGCGCAGCGGCGGACTGTCGGCGATCACGCTGACGCCGGGTTATTCCGGCACGATTGCCGCCCCGCGCCGTATCGATGCAACGACGCCGCGTCGCGTCGCCATCGTCGGTTCATTCCACTGGGTGATGAAGCAGGAGAACCTGCGGCGCTTTGTCGCGGCGGCGGATGCCGTGTTTGCCCGCAATGACATCCAGCTCGATGTCATCGGCGGCGTACCGGACCGGCTGCGCGAGGAACTGGCAGCCACGGCGCGCGCCACCCGCTTCCATGGTTTCGTGGACGATCCTGCCGACTATCTCGCCCAGGCACGCATGGCCGTGGTGCCCGAAGTCATCGGCGGCGGCTTCAAGCTGAAGTTTCTCGACTACCTGTTCACGCGCGTGCCGATCGCGACGCTGGCGGAAGCCGCCGCGGGACTGCCCCCGGCGTTGCGCGAACACATGCTGCTGCGCGACGACCTCGAGGCGCTGACTGCCGCCATCGTCGCCGATATGGACCGCTTCGAACTGCTCAACCAGCGTCAGGAACAGGCCTTCGAACTGGCGCGTTCCCTGTACCGCTGGCCCGATCGGGGCATTCAGCTGTACCGCACCATTACGCAGATACATCGCCGACAGAGAGTCGGCGAAGATCGTTCCGCCCAGGCACTGAAGCGTCTCAGCGCCTCAACTACCGTCGAATGAGGAACCGGATGGACGCAGCACAGCGAATCGAACGCGAACGCGATTTTCACAATCAGCGCTTCGTCGACAACAATGCCTCGCGCGAGTCGCGCACGCGGCGTTTCTACGATGCCATTGCCTATGGATTCGCCGAGTTCCGCGAACGCGTGACGCAGGCGAGCCGCAGCCGTTGCGTGCTCGAATACGGTTGCGGCGCCGAGATCATGGCCTTCGACCTCGCGCACGTGGCGCGGCAGGTGACGGGCATCGATATTTCCGATGTGGCCATCGTGCAGGCGCAGCGCATCGCGGATCAGCGCGCGCTGCCCAACGTGAAATTCACCGTCGACAACGCCGAGGACATGCGACTGGCCGACAACAGTGTCGACGTGGTGATCGGTGCGGGCATCGTGCATCACCTGGACATCGAGAAATCCATGCAGGAGCTGCATCGTGTGCTGCGTGCGGGCGGCACGGCGATCTTCGCGGAGCCGCTCGGACACAATCCCGTGCTCAACTGGGTCCGCGATCGCACGCCGGACATGCGCACGCCGGACGAGCATCCCCTGATGGCGCGCGACCTGCGCCAGATGGCGCGCGGTTTTACCTCGTCGAAGGTCGTGTATTTCGGGCTGGTGTCGCCGCTCCTCGGCCTCGTCACATCGAATGTCAGACCCGATCGCTGGTTGACTCGCGCGATGTGGGCAGTGGATCGGGCGCTGTGCCGCATTCCCGGACTGCGACGCTTCGCCTGGTACTGCTACATCGAGTTGCGTGCATGAAGGTTCTGTTCGTATCGACGCTCTATGCGCCCAACGAAAAGGGTGGCGCGGAGCGGACCGTGCGGATTCTGGCCGAAGGCCTGGTGGCGAACGGACACGAGGCCGTGGTCGTCAGTCTCGCGCCGGATGGCGAGGCGACGCAGGGGGAGGTCAACGGCGTGCGGACGTACTACGTGCCGCTCGCCAATCTGTTCTGGAAACAGTCGGAAGGCGAGCGCAGCCGTGTCGAACGCCTGTCGTGGCATCTCATCGATGCTTACAACCCGATCATGGCGCGGCGCGTGAAGCGCATCCTGCAGCAGGAAAAACCCGATGTGGTGCAGACCGGCAATCTGCAGGGCTTCTCGGTGTCGCTGTGGCGTGCCGTGCGGGCGCTGAACATCCCGCTGGTGCAGATGCTGCACGACTACTACCTCGGCTGTCCGAAGTGCACGATGGTCAATGGCGATCAGAACTGCGCGCGTCAGTGCGGCATGTGCCGCGTCTACGCGACGCCGCGGCGCCTGTGCTCGAACCTGCCGGCGGCGGTGATCAGTCTGAGCCGGCGGATGCTGACGCGCCTGGAAGGCACGGGACTCTTCAGCGACGTGCGGCACAAGTTCATCATTCACGGCGCCAACAACGCCCGCGTCACGCCGACACCGCGCAGCAACAAGCCGCCGGGCAGTCCCATCGTCGTGGGTTACCTCGGCCGCATCGAGAACACCAAGGGCATCGAGGTGCTGCTCGATGCCGTGAAGCAGTTGCCCGAATCGCAGGTCACCGTGCTGCTCGGCGGCAAGGGCGACGATGCCTATGCCGACGGATTGCGTCGCGCGTACCCGGCGGCGAACGTCCGGTTCCTCGGCTTCGTGCGTCCCGCCGAATTTTTCGAACGCATCGACCTGCTGGTCGTGCCCTCGGTCTGGGAAGAACCGCTGGGGCGGGTCATCTACGAAGCCTATGCGCACGGTGTGCCCTCCATCGTCGCCAATGTCGGCGGCATGCCCGAGATCGTCGATGAGGGCCGCACGGGCTTCATCTATCGGCCAGCCGACAGCGACCATCTTGCTGCGCTGCTGCGCGATCAGATCGAGACGGGCTGGCGCGGTGCGGACTTCTTTGCCGCCTGCGTCGAACGCAGCGCCGACTTCAGCGTCGATCGCGTCTTCGCCGATTACCTGAAGGTCTGGGAAACCGCGATCCGCGAGCAGCGCATACCTGCGTGCGGGACAGACCTCGCACCGACGCCCAGGGCATCGTCAGCGCTGTGAACGAACCGGCTGCCATGCGGGTGCTGATGTTTCCGAAGCACGATCCGGGCAATCCGTTCGTGCGGCGCTTCGCCACCTGCCTGGAGCGTGCCGGCGCGCTCGTCGATGATTTTTCGTACGGACGCGCGCTGCGCCGTCGCTACGACGTCTTCCATGTGCACTGGCCCGACTCGCATCTGATGAGCGCCAGCTGGTGGGGATCGCTCGTCAAGCATCTGCGCTTCGCGATGCTGATCGGCCTGCTGCACCTGCGCGGCACGCGCATCGTCTGGATGATCCACAACCTGAGCGCGCACGATCAGTGTCACTGGGTCTCGCGGCGCCTGTTTCCGCTGTGGTTTCCGCGGGCCTGTACCCATGTCGTGGCGCTGGCACAGTCGGGACTGGAGTCGGCGCGGCAGAAATATCCGGTCCTCGCGCGCAAGCCGTCGGCGGTGGTGCCGCACGGTCACTATCGGCACGAGTACCCGGCCGCGCCGTCGCGCAGTGAGGCGCGGCAGCAACTCGGTCTGCCGCCGGAATCGTTCACGCTGCTATTCTTCGGCAATGTGCGTCGTTACAAGAACGTGCCGCACCTGATCGAGACGTTCCGCCGGCTTCCCGCGCGGCAGGTGCAGCTGCTCATCGCGGGGCAGCCGGGTCACGGCATCAGCGAGGATGAACTGACGTCGCTGCGCGATGGCGACGAACGAATCACGCTGCGGCTGGAATTCATTCCGGATGCCGACGTACCGACCTGCTTCGGTGCGGCGGATGCGGTCGTGCTGCCGTTCGACGGCATTCTCAATTCCGGCAGCGTGCTGCTGGCGCTCTCGTTCAATCGCGTCGTGCTCGCGCCGCGTCTCGGGGCGCTGCCTGAAATCCAGGAGCGCGTCGGCGAGCACTGGCTGCGGCTCTACGATGGCCCGCTGACCACGGAGCACCTGCAGCAGCTGTGTGCAAGCGGGCCGACTGAATTCGAGGTGGACCTGTCGGCGTTCAACTGGAACTCCGTTGCAGACAGGACGTTGGAGCTGTATCGCGCCGATCCGGCGGCACCGGAGACGGTGTCGGGAAGTGCACGAGGCGAAGGAGCCTCCTATGACCAAGTTCGCAAGCAATACTCGAAGACCTGAAACGTTGCGTCGCGGCAGCGTCCTGTGTCTGCCGGTGCTTCTGGTGGGACCGCTCGCCGTCGCGGGTGAAGCGCCGACGGCGGTCGATCCGTTCAAGGTCATCCTCTCGGATCGCTACATGTATGACGACAACCTGTTCCGGCTGCCCGACGGCACCGTGCCGCTGGACGATCCGGCCCTCGGCCCCACCCGCAGTATCGAAGACCAGATCAATCGGGCGTCGGCAGGAGTGCGTGTGCGACTCGATGCGGCGCGTCAGGTTTTTCACGCGGACGTGCGCATCGACGACGTGCGCTATCGCAAGAACGACGATCTCGACTACACCGGCGGCGACGCCGATGTGTTGTGGGACTGGCAGGTCGCGAGCAACTGGTCGGGAAAGCTGTTCGCCAAGTACAACCGTGCGCAGGCGAGTCTCGAGAACTATCGCTTCTTCGAGAAGGATGTCGTGGAAGCGGCGACCTACGGCGGCGAACTGCGTTACGGCGTGGGCTCGCGCTGGCGCATCTTCGCCGGCGGCGCGGCGCAGGACACCGATCACAGTGCCGAACTGCGCCAGGCGGAAAACTTCGAAAGCACGACCGGACGCGGCGGTGTCGAATACATCACGCCATCCGGTTCCAGCCTCGCAGCCGAGTACCTGGTGACGAATGCGGACTTCCCCGATGCCGAGGCACTGGTGGGTGCCTCGCGCGGTTACGAGGAAACCATCCCGACGCTGCGCGGGCGCTACGTGCTCTCGGTCAAGACCATGTTCACGGCGAGTCTCGGCTATCTCGATCGCGACTACGACAACCCCGCGGCGACCGACTATTCAGGCGAGGTCTGGAATGTCGGCATGTACTGGGAGCCGCGCGCCAAGCTGTCGTTCGAGCTCGATGCCTGGCACAAGCTGCGCGCCTACGTGGACGCCGAATCCGACTACTTCGTCGGCGACGGCTTCAGCATCAAGCCCACCTGGAAGCCCACTACCGCCATCGAACTGGCGGCGACGTACTCGTACGAGAATCAGGACTATGTCGGCAACACGTTGCTGCTGCCGCCCATCGATACAGGTCGCGAAGACACGGTGCAGTCGGTGCAGGTCTCGCTCGAATGGACGCCGCGCGACTTCCTCAGCCTCGGTCTCGCCTATCGCTGGAACGACCGCGATTCCAATCGCGACTTCCGCAGCTACGGCCAGAATCAGTCGAGCGCACAGATCCGGCTGATGTTCTGAAGAGAGCCGGCGGCAGGCATCGCCCGCAACGGTTTTTGCAAGAAAGCCGTTTGAACGTACTATGCCCCACATGGACAAAAGCATCCGGAAGTTTTCCAGTCTCGATGCCATGAAAGCGGAGGAGTATCGCTATTGGCAGAGCGTCCCTGTGCGCGAACGCATTCAGGCCGTCTGGGACATCACGCTCGAATCCTATCGGTTGAGAGGCGAGATCCAGGATGTACCCCGACTTCAAAGAACTCTTGTCCGTGTTCAACGCTCATAGCGTCCGATATCTGATCGTTGGAGGCTATGCGGTTTCGATTCACGCCCAACCCAGGGCAACCAAGGATCTGGACATACTCGTCGATCCATCCAAAGAGAACAGCGAAGCGGTCTTCGCTGCGCTGGTGAAATTCGGCGCTCCGATTGCGGGGCTGACACCACGGGATTTCACGGAGCCCGAGAACTTCTTCCGCATGGGCACTCCTCCTGCCATGGTGGATATTCTTCCAACGATCAAGGGGGTGGATTTCAAGAAGGCATGGGAGCGGAGGGTAGTCCAGGAAATCGATACTGGGCTGAGCGTGCCTTTCATTTCGCGCGACGATCTGCTCGCCGCAAAGTTGTCGGCAGGAAGACCGGAAGATCTGGCGGATGTCGCCGCTCTACGCGCAACGCAGGATGCTCAGCAGGGTCGATCTGACGAAAATCCTGAGCACAAGAAGTAAATGCGAATCGCAGATCCGGGTGATGTTCTGAGAAACGGAGTTCAGAGGTTCACGCGGAGATCACGGAGGTCACAGAGGTCGGAAAAAAGATTTCTCTGTGGCGGCCGGTTCTGATCTTTGAACTCCGTGTCTTCCGTGATCTCCGTGTGAAACCTTCCGGTTCCTATTCGACCGCCTCCACCTGCGGAAGCTGCCCCAGGTGTTCCAGCAGTTCGCGGTCGGCGGCGACTTCGATGCGCTCGGGTGCGCTCAGCCAGCTCAGGGCTTCGCGCAGGCTCTGTGCCTGCCGCACCTTGGCGGCGGCCGTGAGGCGGTGTGCGCCGGGGTGGCCGCGCAGTTCGCTGGGACGCGCGAGGTTGTTCGCGATGTGTGCGGCGCGCTCGACCGGATGACGAGCGAGGTAGCGCAACCCTTCGGTGGGTAGCGGCTCGGCCGCATGCATGAGTTCGTCGCGTCGGCGCAGGACCCATGGCGCCTCGTGCTCCTCGGGAATGCGGAACAGGCCGAGGCGCGAGAGTCCCTGGCCGAGCCGGACGCTGCCGCTGGCTTTCGACAGCGGAATCGCCAGCACCAGGCCGGCGACCGTCGGCGACAGCCACGCCAGCAGCGTGGGTGACAGCAGGTAGGCGATGACGCCCAGCACGATGCCGACCGCCATGTGCTTCCAGTGAAAGTGCGCCGACTCGCGCCAGGACATGACCTCGGCCTGGCGTCGCTGCGCGATCCACTCGGAATCGCGCCCGGTAAGGATGCTGAAGACGTGTTGCGTCTGGATCAGCATCATCACGGGTGCGTACAGCGCCGAGACCAGCAACTCGACGACGACGCTGACCGGCACGCCGAGAAAGCCGCCGCAGCGACGCCGGATGCCCGGAAACAGCCAGCCGCGCAGGAAGCCGATCACCTTCGGCGTGAGCAGCACGATCATGCTGAACAGGAACAGCATCATCATGCGGCGCGCATCGAACACCGGCCAGTCGGGAAAGAGCTGGAAGGTCCGGCTGAAATACTCCGGCCGGATCAGCGTGGCCTGCAGCGTCAGCGCGAAGCCGATGAGGATCAGCATCAGCCACAGCGGCGAGGCGAGGTAGCTCATGATGCCGACGGCGAGGTGCAGGCGGTTGGTCCACTTCAGCCCGCTCGACCCGATGAGCTTCAGATGCTGCAGATTGCCCTGTGCCCAGCGACGATCGCGCACTGCGATGTCGGTGAGCGAGGGCGGACCTTCTTCCCAGGAGCCCTGCAGATCCGCGGCCATCTGCACTTTCCAGCCGGCGCGACGGATGTAGGCCGCTTCGATGAAATCGTGCGAGAGCACGAAGCCGCCGAAGGGTTTGCGTCCCGGCAGCTGCGGCAGGCCGCAGGCCTCGGCAAAGGCACGCACGCGGATGATGGCGTTGTGGCCCCAGTAATTGCCTTCGTTGCCGGACCAGGCAGCCATGCCGCGCGCGATGACGCCGCCGTACAGCCGGCTCGCGAACTGCTGCAGGCGCGCGAAGAAACTCACCTGGCCGATCAGCGCGGGCACCGTCTGCAGGATGCCGAGCTTCGCATCGGCCTGCATGCGCTCGACCAGTGCCAGCAATGTGTCGGGACTCATGAGGCTGTCGGCATCGAGCACGATCATGTAGTCGTAGTGCCCGCCCCAGCGCTTCACGAAATCTTCGACGTTACCCACCTTGCGGCCGACGTTGTGCCAGCGGCGGCGATAACGCACCGGCATGATCTGCGCCAGCGCATTGCGCAACCGCGCAGCCGCAAGAGTCTCGGCGATCCAGGCATCCGCATTGGTGGAGTCCGAGACGATGACGATCTCGAAATGTTTTGCGGCATCGATGGCAGCCAGCGACTCCGCCATCGCCTGCAGCGCCGAGGTGGTGCGCAGCGGATCTTCGTTGTAGACCGGCATGACCAGCGCCGTGCGACTGCCGTCCGCGGGCGCGTGCGGGAAACGGATGCGCGGCGTGAGCAGTCCGCACAGCGCGGAGCCGGCGGAGAAGGCGATCCACAGCAGCGTGATGGCGAAGAACACGATCATCGCCGCCTGCAGGCTCGTCATGTCGCTGAAGCCGGCGGTGGCGATCATCTCGCTCAGGCCGTAAGCGAAGATGCCGAATGTCGCGACCGCGGCAATCAGGCGCGCCAGCCAGGTGACGGCACGCGTGTCGAGGGATTCGGCGGGAGGCGCGCGGTACCGGTCCTGCACCGGCATTTCCAGCGGTGCCTCCACCGGCATTGCGCCGGGCGGGGACAGGGACTTTGCAGCGCCGTCGCGCGGAGGAACAGTGCCGCCGCCCGGAGGCGTGGGCGGGTTCAGGTGCCCGTCCATCGGTACAGCCAGGTTTCCGACGCCGGCCGGTTGCCGCGCATCAGCCGCACGCGCAGCTCGGCGACGGTGGCATCGCCCGGCGCCAGCTCGAAGCTGGCACGGACGCCGCGCGTGGAAGGATTGGGCTGCAGGTTCACGTTGCTGATCTTACCCGCGTCGCTGGCGGCTTCCAGCTTCAGATCCTGTACGGAGCGCACGCCGCCGGTGAAATCGATGATGAACAGGCGGCGCTTGCCGTCGTGACTGGGACCGGAGCGGCTGACAGATGCGCGGCTCAGTGCCGGCATGATGCGCGGGCGATCGGTCCAGCGCAGCCGGTAGGAGATCTGCCATGGCTCTCCGGCAGGGATGGGATTGCGGGGCCGCCAGAACGCGATGACGTTGTCGTTGGCCTCGGAGTCGGTCGGGATCTCGATGAGGGTCACCGCCCCCGGGCCCCAGGCGCCGATCGGCTCGATCCACGCGCTCGGCCGCTGCTCGTAGCGCGCTTCGAGATCCTGGAAATCGGTATAGCGACGCGAACGCTGCACCAGACCGAAACCGCGCGGCGCCGTGGCCGTGAAGCTGGAGACCTG
This sequence comes from uncultured Steroidobacter sp., assembly GCA_964457865.1. Lineage (GTDB taxonomy): Bacteria > Pseudomonadota > Gammaproteobacteria > Steroidobacterales > Steroidobacteraceae > Steroidobacter. The sequence continues at coordinate 9,396 of CAYWHG010000041.1, read as the reverse complement.
CAGCTGCGTCGGATTGGCGAGGGGGCGCCAGATCTGCTCGCCGGCATCGGAGACGATCTGCAGGCCGTCGGAGTCGTGCACTTCGTCGCGGAAGTCATCGACGCGCGAGCGGGTCAGCTCGTCGAAATAGAACATCGAGGTCAGCGGTGCGATGCCCACGCTGTCGAGCGTCACGCGCGGAAACAGCGTGAGCGTGACGTCCATGATGGTCTCGGTGCCCGGCACGATGGCGAAGCGATACGCGCCTGTGGTCGATGCGCTCTCAAGGAGTGCGTGAACCACCACGCCGGCCGCGTTCGCGGACGGCCGCTCGATCCAGAAATGCGTGAACTGCGGGAATTCTTCGCCCGTGGCACTGGCCGTCTTCAGTGCGAGCCCGCGCGCCGAGAGGCCGTAGACATTGTCCTTGCTGATCGCGCGGAAATACGAGGCGCCCTGGAACACCAGGAACTCGTCCCACACCGAGCGCGAATTGATGTGGCCGCGCAGGCGGAAGCCGGATGGCGGCAGCGTCAGGCCCGACAGCACCTTGCTGACCGAGGGGCCGAGGACATAGGTGTCCGGCCCCGGTCGCACATCGCGGGCCACGCCACTTTCGACAATCGACACTTTCACCGGGGTCTGGAACAGCGAGCCCGCGGGCAGCAGTTCCAGGCGCACCGGCACCTGATCGTTGCGCCAGATGGCGGCGTCAGGGTTGTTGCGGATGTCGCGATACTGGTCGTAGCTGATCTGTCGCAGCGGGGAAGCACTGTCGATCCGTGCAGGGGAATGGGCCTGCTCGGCCAGACGCTTCGCCATCTGCGGGACCGTGTCGCGCGTGAACGGATAGCGATCGACGGATTTTTCGACGGGCTCCTGTCGCGTCGCGGCGACGACGGCGAAACTCAGCGCAGCGACAACCAGCAGTGCAATGACAGCCCGGTACATGGTCTCTTGCTTTCGGGGATACCGGGAGTCCCGGCGGGTCGATCGGTTCGTACAACGATGATTCAATGGACGAACGCATGTTACCGGATAATGGTTGCGCCATCAGTGGCGGTATCGCGACCGTTGCGACGTAGCATCTACGTATTCCGGTCGCTGCGATGCTGCCGTTATGTAAGTCACGCACGCTGCTGTGTGACGGTTCATTCGAGTGAGGAGGATTCATGCATTCAAAACTGCTGTTGCCGGTGCTGGCCCTGGGGGCGGTGACACCGGCCTACGCGGACTGGACGGGAAAAGGGGAGGCCGGCCTGGTGATTTCCAGCGGCAACACCGAGACCGAAACGGCCAACGTCAAGTTCAACATGGCCCACGAGCGCGACAAATGGAAAAACTCCTTCGGCCTCGCCGGGCTCTACGCCTCGGACGACGAGGGGACGACGGCGCAGCGCTGGGAAGCCATCGGCCAGTCCGATTACAACTTCAGTCCGAAGACATTCTGGTTCGGCGCGTTGCGCTACGAAGACGACCGCTTCAGCGGCTTCGATTACCAGACGACGGTTTCGACCGGTCTGGGCCGCAAGTTCATCGACACGGATCGCACCAAGTTCGTCGGCACGGCGGGCGTCGGTTACAAGTTCTTCGAAACCCAGGATGTCTTCGATGAGGCTACTGGCGTACTGCTCGAGGAAGGTGCGCGCGAGGAGCAGGTCGTGTTCCGCGGCACGCTCGATTTCGAACATCAGTTCACCGAGACCACCACGCTGATCGACAAGTTCATCGTCGAGGCCGGCGCCGATAACACGTTCTATCAGAACGATCTCTCGCTGCAGGTGAAGATGACGGAAGTGCTGGCACTCGCCGTCGGCTATTCGGTGCGGCACAACACCGATCCACCGCTCGGATTCGAGAAGACCGATACGCTGACCACGGTGAACCTGGTGTACGAGATCAAGTGACGGCACGGGTCGGCGGCGCAAGCCGCCGACAACATGTCGTCATCCGCAGGCGGGGATCCATCTTCAGGTGCAGCCCCGGAATGGATTTCCGCTTTCGCGGGAATGACGAAACAAGGAGTCGCACCCGTCATTCCCGTGCTCGCGTGGAGAATCCTTTTGGTTTATTGACGCCAGCCCCGGCCGGATGCTGTCATGCGCCGGCGGGGACGGGGCCCTGCAATCCAGTTCGACCAGCCTGCTTCTGCCAGCCCACCCGGCGGGAGCGATTTCCCCGTGCATGCATTCCAGCGGTGATTCGTGAAAGACCTGACACAGGGGCCGGTTTCCCGGCACATCGTGGCGATGGCGTTGCCGATCGCCTTCGGCATGATCTTCCAGACGCTCTACTACCTGGTCGATCTGTACTTCGTCGCCCGTCTGGGCGATGCGGCCATTGCGGGTGTCGGCGCGGCCGGCAACATCATGTTCATCGTCATCGGTCTGACGCAGGTGCTGGGTGTCGGTACGGTCGCGCTGATTTCGCATGCGGTGGGCCGCAAGGATCAGGCGGAAGCCAACCTGTTCTTCAATCAGTCGATCGTGCTGTCGGCGCTCTGCGCAATCATCACGCTGGTCGGCGGTTATGCGGCGACGCGTCCCTATATCAATGCGGTGGCGGCCGACGCTGCGACCATCGAAGCCGGTGTCACCTATCTCTACTGGTTCCTGCCCGGCATGGCGGCGCAGTTCGCGCTCGTGGCCATGGGCTCGGCGCTGCGCGGCACCGGCATCGTGAAGCCGACGATGGTGGCGCAGGTGGTGACGGTGATCCTCAACATCATCCTTGCGCCGATTCTGATCGTGGGCTGGGGCACGGGCCATCCCATGGGAGTCGCGGGCGCTGGACTGGCGAGCACGATCGCAATCTTCGGCGCCGTCGCCCTGCTGAGCTTTTATTTCGCACGGCTGGAGAAGTACGTCGGCTTCCATCCCGAACAGTGGCGGCCGCGCATGGATGCATGGAAGCGCGTGCTGGCGATCGGCCTGCCGACCGGCGGCGAGTTCCTGCTGCTGTTCGTGTTCATGGGCGTGATCTACTGGTGCATCCGCGATTTCGGCGCGGCTGCGCAGGCGGGCTTCGGCATCGGCTCGCGCGTCATGCAGTCCATCTTCCTGCCGGCGATGGCGATCGCATTTGCGGCCGGCCCCATCGCCGGTCAGAACTTCGGCGCCCGCCATCCCGAGCGCGTACGCGAGACGTTCCGCAAGGCCATACTCATCATCAGCATCATCATGGCGACGCTCACGGTGCTGATTCACTGGAGTCCGGCGCTGCTGGTGCAGGGCTTCACCGACGAACCGGAAGTGCGCGAGATCGCCGGGACCTTCCTGTCGATCACGTCGTGGTACTTCGTGGCGCAGGGCGTGATCTTCACCTGTTCGAGCATGTTCCAGGGGCTGGGCGACACCCGTCCGGCGCTGCTCAGCACGGGCTCGCGCGTGCTCACGTTCGTGTTGCCGGCGATCTGGATCTCGCAGCAGTCATGGTTCCGCCTGGAACATCTCTGGTATCTCTCGGTCACCACCGTGGTGCTGCAGGCCGTGATGAGCTGGCTGCTGCTGCGCGCGCAGTTCCGCCGTCGCCTGCCGGCGCTGGCGGCGACGGTGGCTGCCTAGGACCGCAGAAGAAGAAATGGCCGCAAAAAGCGCAAAAGGCGCAAAGTCGGAGCAGAAACTTTCGATCTGATTTTTTTGTGCTTTTTGTCCCGCGGGATTCACGTCGGTCACGCTTTTTGCGGCCATTCTCTTTATCCGCATCATCGAACAAGAGTAAGGAGGGGATTCATGTCGAGCGATCTTTTTTCCCTGCGGGGACGCACTGCACTGATCACCGGCGGCTCGCGCGGTATCGGCCGCATGATCGCCAGGGGCTTCATCGAGCAGGGGGCGCGCGTGTACATCTCCTCGCGCAAGGCCGATGTCTGCGAGCAGACCGCGAAGGAACTCTCGGCGGGTGGCGGCACGTGCATTGCGCTGCCGGTCGATGCCTCGACCCCCGAAGGTATCCAGGCGCTGGTGCAGGCCTACGGCCGGCACGAGTCGAAGCTCGACATCCTGGTGAACAATGCCGGTGCCGCGTGGCTTGCGGAGTTCGATGCCTTTCCGGAGAAGGGCTGGGACAAAGTCGTCGACCTGAACCTCAAGACGCCGTTCTTCCTGACCCAGGCACTGGCGACGGCGCTGCGGGCCGCGGCCTCCGCCGATCGCCCGGCCAAGGTGATCAACATCGCCTCCATCGACGGCGTGTCGGTCAACATGCAGGAAACGTATTCGTATGCGGCCAGCAAGGCCGGCCTCATTCATCTGACGCGACGCATGGCCCTGCGCCTGATCGAAGACCATATCGTCCTGTCGACGATCTGCCCTGGCGCGTTCGCCACCGAAATGAATACCACGGCACGCGATCAGGCCGATGCCGTCGCCGGCAGGATTCCAGCACGTCGTATCGGTACCGACGAGGACATGGCGGGTGCCGCCATCTACCTCGCCTCGCGGGCCGGCGATTATGTCGTCGGCGCAACCCTGGTGGTGGACGGCGGGGTCACCATCGCCCGCGGTTGAGTGCGCTGCGCAAAGGCAGCGCGGAACGCCCTTCATACGTACTGACAGCGGGACGGTTCCTGCCTATACCTGCGTCCAGTCCGTTCACACGCAGGAGGGGAGAGCCGTGGAAATCCGTCAGTTTCATCGTACGGCAGCCGTCATGGCTGCCCTGTGGATCGGCCTGTTCGCCGTCGCGGCGCAGGCGGCCGAACCCAAGCCGGTCAACAAGTGGCGCATCAGCCTGAACCACACGTCCGATAACGATGGTGCGATTACGTTCCGTATCGCGCCCGTCGGCAAGGATGCAGTCGATGTGGAAACGAAGATTCCGCGCAGTACCGGCGAGAACCACGCCGCACAGATCCTGCGCGACTCACTGAAGGCCTCACTCGGCGAGGGTTATCACGTCGAAGTCGACGACGGCGAAGACGTGCTGATCAAGCGCCGCGGCGACACGCCGAAGTTCATCGTCACGATGGTCAGTTCATCCGTGACGGGATTGGAAGTGAAAGTCAGGAAGGACTGAGAGAAGAGGGTTTCACACGGAGTTCACGGAGGACACGGAGGTTTGAAGAAAGAAGAATTCTCCACGGGGTAGCACGGGGACAAGAATTTTTCTGTTCCGACCCTGTGTTTCCCCGTGTTCTCCGTGCGCTCCGTGTGAAATTCCGGGGATTCCTATTCCTTCGCTGCCAGCTCGATCACCTGCGTCGCATTGGCGAGTATCTGGTTGAAGTCGCTGCCGAGCACGACGTACTTGCCTGCGACCACCAGCTGCGGAATGCCCTGCACCTGGTAGTCCCGCGACATCTGTTCCGCGTGCGCCGCGCGCGTCGAGACATTGAACGAGTTGAAGGTCTGGCGGAACTTCGCCTCGTTGATTCCCTGGCTCACGGCCCAGCGGGCAAGGCTGTCTTCATTGAACAGCCGTTGCCCTTCCTTGTGGATCGCATCGAACAGCGCGCCATCGAGACGCGCCAGATCGCCGGTGGCTTCGAGCGTGTAGTACGCACGCACGAGCTGACCCCATTGCGGATGACCCATCGACACCGGCACGCGCACGAGTTTCACGTTCGACGGCAACTGCGCCGTCCACTGGCTCAGCAGCGGATGGAAGTGATTGCAGTGCGGGCAGCCCCAGGAAAAGAACTCGAGGACTTCGATCTTTCCCTGGGTTTCCGGGGTCTGCGGCGTCGCCAGCTTCGAGTAGTCACGACCTTCGACCGCTGCAGCCTGCAGCGCGCCCGCAAACAGCAGCGTGGACGTTGCGAGTGCCAGCAGGCCGCGGCGCAGGAATGAACGGGCCAGCATCGATGGATCTCCGGCGGGATCAGCGGGCGGCTGCCGGCGCTTCGATGCCGAGCAGTTCGACTTCGAATACCAGGGTGGCGCCCGGCTTGATGTCCGGCGGCGCGCCGCGATCACCGTAGGCCAGATCGGACGGGCAGACCAGCCGGCTCTTGCCGCCGACCTTCATCAACTGCACGCCTTCGGTCCAGCAGGGAATCACGCCGTCCAGAGGGAAGGTCGCGGGTTCGTTGCGCTCGACCGAGCTGTCGAACACTTTGCCGTTCGGCAATGTGCCGTGATAGTGGACCTTGACCGTATCGCTCGCCGCCGGCGAGGCACCTGTGCCTTCGGCGACCACCGCGTACACCAGGCCCGATTCGGTTTTCTTCACATCCTTTTCTGCAGCGGCCTTGGCCAGGAATTCCTCGCCGGCCTTCTTTTCCACTTCGGCAGCGGCGGCGACGCGCTTGTTCTGCAGTTCCTGGATCTGCGGGAAGTAACTCTGGATGTCGACCTTCGGGTCCTTGTGCAGTGCCGAGTCGGACAGGCCGGCTTTCACCTGAGCGAGTTCCGCTTCCGTGAGATCGAACGAGGAGATGTTGCGGCCCAGCGCCGCACCCAGCGCATAGAGCGCCTTGTCTTCTTCGGTCGTCGGCTCGGATGCGCCGACAGGGGCGCTGGGAGAAGAGCAGCCGACGATGGCCAGAGTCACCGCGACGGCGAGCAGGGGATGGCGCATTGAGAAATCCTTGTGTGTTGATAGGGCAGAGGCTCGAGCAGAGCCTCGTGCCTGGCGCAGGAGTTTACCGGGTCGGCTGCGCTGCCGTCTGCAGGCAGCAGTCCTGCAAACCCGAATCGCTGTCGACGCCGCGTGCGCAGTCCAGACCGCGACGATCCGCGGCCAGATCGCGCCACTCGGCGTCGCCAGGACCCAACAGATCGCGCAGCTCCTTGCCGACGCTGGCGAGCGTCGCCTCGGTCACGCTGCAGTAACGGGCGATGAGGCCGGCGGCAATGCAGTGTGTCTGCGCATCGGGAAGGTTCTTCGGCAACCGCTCATGCAGAGCCGCCTGCATGCAGCCGTAACTCGACTTTGCCGCACGCGGCTCGCGTTGCGGCAGCGGAGCACACGCGGAGAGAAGAAGAAGGCCGTAGGCCGCAGGCTGTAGGCTGTAGGTCAGAAAGGAGACGAGACTCTTCCTCTTCATTCTGGCTACAGCCTACAGCCCGCAGCCTTTCTCTTACTCCGCTATCACCAGTCCGCGCGATTCGAGCAGCGGACCGATGTCCGGATCCTTGCCGTAGAAATCGCGGAACAGCGTGAGCGAGTCGACGCTGAAGCCCTTCGACAGGATCTTCTCGCGCAGGCGATCGCCGTTGGCGCGCGTCAGGCCGCCGTTGGCTTTGAACCAGTGCTGCGTATCGCGCGCCAGCACATCGCTCCAGATGTAGGCGTAGTAGCCGGCGGAGTAGCCGATGGGGCTGGAGAAGACGTGCGAGAAATAGGTCGAGCGATAGCGCGGCGGCACGGCGTCGAAATCGACGCCCGCCGTCTTGAGCGCCGCGGCCTCGAAGCTGGCGGCATCTGCGGCCTTCGGCGTCTTGCCCGCCGGCAACTGATGCCACGACTGATCGAGCATCGCCGCGGCGAGATATTCCGTCGTCGCGAAGCCCTGGTTGAACTTGCCGGCGGCCAGCACCTTGTCCATCAGTGCCTGCGGCATGGCCGCACCGGTCTGGTAATGCTTCGCGTAGTTGGCGAGCACGCGCGGTTCGGTCGCCCACATTTCGTTGTACTGCGACGGAAATTCGACGAAGTCGCGCGGCACGCTGGTACCGGAGAACTGCGGATACTGCACGTCAGAGAACAGGCCGTGTACGGCATGGCCGAACTCATGGAATGCGGTGGTGACCTCGTCGAACGTCAGCAGCGTCGGTTCGCCCTGCGGCGGTTTCGGAATGTTGAGATTGTTCACGACGACCGGCTTCGTGCCGAGCAGCCGCGACTGTTCGACGAAGCTGTTCATCCAGGCGCCGCCGCGCTTGTTGTCGCGCGCGTACCAGTCCACCAGGAACAGGCCGAGCGGCGAACCGTCGGCATTCCAGATCTCGAACACACGCACGTCTTCCTGGTAGACGGGCAGATCCTTGCGTTCCTTGAAATTCAGGCCGTACAGCTCGTGCGCGGCGAACAGCACGCCGTCGACCAGGACGCGATTCATTTCGAAGAAGGGACGGACCTGCGATTCGTCGAAGGAATACTTCGCGGCGCGTACCTGTTCGGCGTAGAAGTCCCAGTCCCATGGCGCCAGCTTGAATGGCTTCGTGCCATTGGCCTTCGCCTGTGCATCGATCAGGGCCTGCATGTCGGCGGCTTCGGCGCGCGCATTCGCCACGGCCGGCGGCGCGAGCTGCGCCAGCATCCTGTCGACGGCCTGCGGCGTCAGCGCGGTTTCATCTTCGGTGACGTAGGCCGCATGCGTCGGGTAGCCGAGCAGCGCCGCACGTTCGGCGCGCAGTGCCACGATCTGTTCGATCAGCTTGGTCGTATCGAATTCGCCGCCCCAGCCGCGATTGATCGAGGCTTCGTAGATGCGCTGGCGTGCCGCGCGGTTCTTCATCTGTGCCAGCGGCGGCTGGCCGGTGGTGTTGAGCAGCGCGATGACCCACTTGCCTTCGAGCTTGCGGGTACGAGCGGCCTCCGCTGCCGTCGCGATCTGCGCGGGCGACAGGCCGTCGAGATCGCTGACCTTGTCGAAAGTCACGGCGGCCGCGTTCACGCCCTTCAGCACCGTCTGGCTGAACTGCGTCGTGAGCGAGGACAGTTTTTCGTTCATCTGCCGCAGGGTTGCCTTGTCGGCTTCGGACAGCTTCGCGCCGGCACGCACGAACAGCGTGTGATACCGCTCCAGCAGGCGCAGCGATTCCGCATCCAGCTTGAGCGCCGTGCGCTTCTGATAGAGCGCATCGACCCGCGCAAACAGCGCCGGATTCAGATAGATCGAATCCGAATGCGCCGACAGCCGCGGTGCGAGATCGGTACGCAGCGTTTCCAGATCGGGATTCGTATGCGAGGAAATCAGGTTGTAGAACACGCTGTTGGCGCGCGAGAGCAGTTCGCCCGAGCGCTCCAGCGCCACGATGGTGTTCTCGAACGTCGCCGCGTCCCTGTTGTTCGCGATGGCCTCGATCTCGCGCGTCTGTGCCGCCATGCCCGCCTCGATGGCCGGCCGGTAATGCTCGTTATGGATCCTGTCGAACGGCGGCAGCTCGTAGGGCAGCGTGCTCTTGCTCAGCAACGGATTGTTCTGGGGATTGACCGCGTCGGCAGCGGAAGCATTCATGACAGTCACCGGCAGGCAGAGCAGGAACAGGAGGGCAGCGGACAGTTTGCGGGGATTCACTTCGGACATTCGCGGAATTCCTCGGGATCTGCAATTACAACAGCGGCGTCAGCCGCGGGCGGACACCGAAGGTAATGCGGACGGAAGGCGATTCTCAATCGGGCGAGACCCGCGATCGGTTTGCGGGCGGTTGTATACCGTCGCGCCGATGCAGGAAGAAGAGTCGGAAGATCTCCACGGAGGACACGGGGAGCACGGGGAAAAGAATGTTGCTCTCTGGTTCCGGCCCCCGT